>DATJKY010000413.1:0-3766 GCA_035490955.1 Terriglobia bacterium
GAGCGCGCCGACGCGACAGGCCAGCCGGTGGCTCTGCCCGCTTCCGACCGGACGACCTTGCGGTACTTCAACACCGGCGCTTTCACTCTGCCTCCATCCGGAACATTCGGCAATGCCGGCCGGAACACAATTCCGGGGCCAGGCTTGATCAACTTCAATACGTCCCTTGACCGGTTTGTAACACTCTCGCAGGAGAAACGGTTGCGCTTGGACTTTCGCATCTCCGCTAGCAACGTCTTCAACACACCCAATTACAGCGGGCTTGCCACCGTGGTGAATGCCGTCACGTTCGGGCGTGTGACCAGCGTTAAGTCGATGCGCGCGCTGGACCTTTCCGTACGGCTGCGGTTCTGAGGAGCGGTAGCGGGTAGCCACGGTCAATCGGGTTTGTGATTGACCGTGGGTCCTTCCCGCAATCAAAAGCCCACAGTCAGAAAGAGCACTGACCGTGGCTACCTGTGACAGGCAGGGAGAATTTCAAATGGCAAATGGCAAATGGCAAAACGCGGTGGAAAACAATTTGAACTTTGCTCTTTGCCATTTGCCATTTGAAATTGTGTTATCTGCGTTCTGCCTGCTGGTTACCGCCTGCTGCCTTCTAGGCCAGCAGTCGGCGTCACCTGATGGTGGGCAGAAGCAGGATTACGTCATCAAAACACAGACCAACGTTGTACTGGTCGATGTGCGCGTGTGGGACAATAAAGGCAATCCGGTCACGGACCTGAAGCCGGAAGACTTCAAAGTCTACGAAGACGGGGTCGAGCAGCATGTCACCTCGTTTAGTGTGGAGAAAATCGCAGAACTCGCCGCCGCGACGGCGGACAACGGGCCTCCGCCGACCATCGATCTCTCCAAGCTCCCGCCCAACACGCCGCTGGAACAAGTGGTCAAGGTGCTCCAGGACAGGCGGTTGATGGTGCTTTTCTTTGACCTCAGTTCGATGCAGGTCGACGATCTCCTGCGCGCGCTTAAGGCCGCCACCCACTTCGTGGACACGCAGATGACGGCGGCAGACCTCGTCTCCGTGGTCACTTACTCGTCCAACCTGCGCGTCGCTCAGAACTTTACCAATAACCGCAAGCAACTCGATGCCGTGCTCAAGAGCATCCAGATCGGCGAAGCAGCGTCACTGGCGGCGGCCGGCTCCGAGGGCGAAGCGGGCGGCACAAATGCCTCAGGCCAGGAAATCGTGGCCCAGGATGTCTCAGCGGCGTTTACTCCGGATGAGACGGAGTTCAATATCTTCAACACAGACGAGAAGCTGGCGGCGATCCAGTCGCTTGCCCAGATGCTGCGCGGCGTGCCGGGGCGCAAGTCGGTGATCCATTTCTCCAGCGGCCTCCAACGCACCGGCGTCGACAACCAAGCAGAACTGCGCGCCGCGGAGGACGTTGCCAACCAGGCAAATGTCTCACTGTATACGCTGGATGCCCGCGGCTTGGCCGCCCTTCCGCCGGGCGGTGACGCTTCGTCGGCGAGTCCGGCAAGCACAGCGCTCTATTCGGGCTCGGCAGTCAGGTCGCAGATCACGTCGCTTCTCGATACGCGCGAGACCCTGGCTGCACTCGCTGCCGATACGGGCGGGCGAACGTTCTATGACACCAACGACTTCAGCCAGGCCTTCCAGCGCATTCAGGCGGACAACTCCACGTATTACCTGCTGGGCTATTCGCCCTCCAATACGAAGTCAGACGGCCGCTTCCGGCGTATCCGGGTGGAGGTCGCTCGACCCGGGGTGCGCGCGCAAGCCCGACCTGGATACTTCGCTCCCAAGAATTTCCGCCAGTTCACAAAGGACGACAAAGAGCTCCAACTCGAGCAGGCTATGACCTTGGACACTCCCTTCGTCGATCTGCCGATGGCGATCGGGGCGGACTACTTCCGCCAAGCCGATGGGAAATACTACGTGGTGCTGTCTTCCAAGATTCCGGGCGCAGCCATCTCCTTCCTCCAGAAGTCTGCGACGCATCAGACGGAGTTTGATTTTGCCTGGCGGGCGACGGACGCCTCCGGCCGCACAGTCGCTGCGCTGCGCGATACCTTGCCGGTGAAACTGACTGCGGAGAGCTACCAACAGGTGGTGAGCGGCAACATTCTCTATGAAGGCGGGTTCGTGATGCCGGCGGGACAGTACAAGCTGAAAGTGGTGGCGCGCGAGAATCAAAGCGGAAAGCTGGGGACATTTGAACAGCCGCTGGTGCTCCCCGGCGAGGGCGATTCGGGCTTGGCGCTGAGCTCAGTGGTGGTGTCCAACCAGTTGCAGGATGAGACGGCGCGCGGCGGCTCCAAGGGCAAGCAGGGCAGCGAAAATCCCTTGCAGCTGGGAAATCGCTCCATCCTGCCCAGCGTCACGCGGGTGTTCCGTACCAACCAGAACCTTTATGTTTACCTGGAGTCTTACGCAGGCAAGCCCGCAGGTGCAGCGGGAGACGCAAAAGGGGGAAAGCCCGCCGCCAGTCATGGATCAGCGTTACCACCCTCGATTGCGCTGGTCTTCTTCCGGGGCGGCGTGAAGATTTCAGAGGCCGGCCCCTTTCCTGGCAAGCTCGGCAACTCCTCTCACAGTCAGGCATCCTACTTTGTCCAGCTTCCGCTGGAGAAGTTTCCTCCCGGGCGATACTGGATGCAGGTGAACGTGCTGGATCCGTCCGCAGACAGGGTGGCGTTCGCGCGGATTCCGCTGGCCATCATGAAAGTTCCGGCGGGCGCGAGCGCGGGAGCGGGAAAGTGAGAGAGCGTGCGCCTAGAGAACAACCAGAGCCAGATGTTCTAAATACGAGCGCAAACAAAGAAAAACCAAGCCATCTAAGCCGACCTTTGGGTAGTATCCCTCAGGAGGGGACCTCCTCACCTCGGCGAGCGGCTAAACCCCGGGCAGTGCACGCCGCCGAGGCCTGGCCTAAGGCCATCGCTTTAATGAGGCGGCGCCTTGGGCCGGCGCATAAAGGTGGGCACGTCGAGGTCGTCGGCCGGGATCTCCGTGGTCACATCTTTCGGTCCGGCTTCAATGGGCAGCTTCTCCTTCCTCAGGGCCACACTTTTCAGGCTCTCTTGAACGAAGCGGTGAGTGGCGGAAATCGCGGGCCGCGCCAAGCGAATCTTGTCGGACTTAATGCCCGTGGCAATGACGGTCACCTTAACCGAGTCTTTCATCGACTCGTCGTGTACGGCGCCGAAGATGATGTTGGCGTCCTCCGCCGCGGCTTTCTGGACGATGGACGACGCTTCGTGGACTTCGTAAAGCGTTAACTTACTGGACCCGGTGATATTCAACAGGATACCCTGTGCGCCGTTGATGCTGGCGTCCTCGAGCAGTGGGCTGGAGATGGCGGAGGTCGTAGCCTCCACAGCACGGTTCTCGCCGCTGGCTGTCGCCGTGCCCATCACGGCGTAACCCATACCCTCCATGATGGTCTTCACATCGGCGAAATCTCTATTGATGATACCCGTTATAGTAATAATGTCTGATATACCCTGTACGCCCTGGCGCAGAATGTCGTCCGCGATGCGGAACGCTTCAAAGAAGCTGGCGCCCTTATCCACAAACTGCATCAGCCGCTCGTTGGGAATGCAGATTACCGTGTCGACGTTCTCGGTGAGCTCTGCCAGCCCCTGCTCGGCCTGCGCCATGCGTCGCTTCCCTTCAAAGCTGAAAGGCTTGGTCACCACGGCCACAGTCAGCGTCCCCAGTTCGCGCGCCAGACCGGCCACGATGGGCGCTCCGCCCGACCCCGTGCCGCCGCCGAGGCCCGCGGTGATAAAGACC
>DATJKY010000414.1:0-4262 GCA_035490955.1 Terriglobia bacterium
TAACAGACCAGTCGTCGATCATTCGCTTCATCGAGGACAACTGGTCTTTAGGTCGCATCGGCGGCGGCTCCTACGACGCGCTTGCCGGCCCGCTGACGAACATGTTTGACTTCCAGTCGGGTGGGAAAAACCCTCCGCTTATGCTTAACCCAATCACGGGAGAGCCGCGCGAGTAGCCGCCACTCTGATACGTTCGGTGAACGCTCGCTCTGTTGCCGTTTACGACTAACCCCTCTTTCTTGAAGCCGGGTCCCAGCCCTCGTGAAAGCGCAGGGAAAGAGGGGTCAGTCTTTTCCATTCCTGAAGGATCTGCGCCAGAGGCAATCAGTCGGCTTTAGGTAAGGGCCTTCCTCCTTTCGTGATCCCGCAAATTCGAAGTGATAGAATTGCTGGCGTGATCGAGGCACGCGGCATCTGCGCGCAATCGCCCGTGCGTATAGCTCTACACCCCTTTTTTACGACGGGGATGAAGAAATGGGGCTCTTGATTTTCGTCGTTTGGATAAGCTTATGCCAGAAAAACCGGCAGCCATGGGTGAAAGCGGCAACAAGAAAAATGGGAGCGGCTGGAAAACCTCGCTCCTAGAGTGGATAGGTCGCCTGCGGCACCGTGAGGACCAGCTATTGTTGGTCCTAGCTCTGGTAATCGGTGTGTTGACGGGCGCGGCAGTCGTCGCCTTCATTCTGCTGACGGAACGATTAGGGATGCGGCTCTATCCCGTGGGGAGTGCCGCCTGGCGAAGGGTTCTAATTCCGATAGCCGGATCTTTGGCCATGGGGTATCTGCTCTTCCGCTATTTTCCCAACGCGCGGGGCAGCGGCGTGCCGCAGACCAAAGCTGCGCTGTTTGCCCGCCAGGGCGTGATTTACGCGCGCACGGTGTTCGGGAAATTCTTTTGCACCGCTACGACGCTCGCTAGCGGCATTCCTCTGGGACGCGAGGGGCCCTCCGTGCAAGTGGGCGGTGGCATCGCTTCAATACTGGGGCGTCACCTGGGGCTGCCGCCCGAGAAAGTGAGAGCGCTCATACCCGTGGGAGCGGCGGCGGCAATCGCTGCTGCATTTAACACGCCCCTAGCAGCGGTACTGTTTTCGCTCGAGGAGGTCATGGGTGACCTCAATGCGCCCGTGCTGGGCTCCGTCGTGTTGGCCTCGGCGACCGGCTGGGTGGTGCTGCGCCTGCTCCTCGGCGATAACCCCCTCTTCCAGGTGCCCCAATACCAACTGGTCCATTCGGTGGAATTCGCGGTCTACGCGGTCCTCGGCGTGGCCGGCGGCGTGGTATCGGTGGCATTCACCAAACTCTTGCTTGGCATGCGCGAGCGCTTCCTGCGGATGCCGGCATGGACCCGCTGGTTTCAGCCAGTAGCGGGGGGCCTGCTTACCGGTCTGCTGGGCTGGTTCGTACCACAGGTGTTGGGGGTGGGCTATGGGTATGTCGGCGATGCCCTGAACGGAAGGATGGCCTTCCGACTGATGGCCCTCCTGATGGTTTTGAAGCTTCTCGCGTCGGCCACAAGTTACGCTTCGGGCAACGCTGGGGGCATTTTCGGACCAAGCCTGTTTATCGGGGCTATGCTCGGGGGTACGGTGGGCAGCATCGCACACCGCTTGTTACCGGCCCAGACGGCGCCGGCCGGGGCCTATGCTCTGGTCGGGATGGGCACAGCTTTCGCCGGCATCGTCCGCGCGCCCATGACCTCGGTGGTGATGATCTTTGAGACCACACACGACTATGCGGTCATCGTCCCGCTGATGATTTCGAATTTGGTGAGCTTCTTCATCTCCTCTCGGTTGCAGCGGCAACCCATCTACGATGCTCTGGCGCATCAGGATGGTATCCACCTGCCATCTGCAGGGGCGAGGCATTTGTATATCGAACGCGAGATAACCAAGGTGATGCGTGCCGCGACGGAAGTTCTGCCTGCGCAAATGACGGTCCGCGAGGCTTTTGAACGAGCGCACTCCAGTGAATTCCACGCTTGGCCGGTGAGCGATGAGCGAGGTGTCGTAGGGATGGTCAGCCTGGCCCAGCTCGAGCAAGCCCTCCTTAACGGGGCGGAAGCTAATCTCTTAGAGGGTTTGATTGACGCGCGAGATTTTCCCCACGTCCACTCCGACCAGCCGCTGCATCTGGCGCTCGAACGCATGAGCGCGGCGAAGCTGGATGTCCTGCCGGTTGTCAGCCGGGCCAACATTCAGCAGTTGGAGGGCATCATCGTGCGCTCCGATGTTCTGAATTCGTACGGGACATGAGCATCGGCGAACCGCCCTATCTGACCCCGTAAGATGGATCAACTCGCGTTCGTTCGCCGTACGAGGTGACCCTTTGTCACACTGAATTCGGGTAGTGGGTCGGTTTGATGTAAAGGCGGCTTTACGCGGCCATGTGGCGAGCTAAACTCGCCGGGGCAAACTAACCCACTACCTGAATCCGAGACCCTTCGCTTCGCTAAGAGTGACATGGCAGAATGGCACTTTGACTCATACGCATGGCCGCTTCCACCCTGAACCGCCGCATCGCTCAATCTACCGGCATTGTTATGGCCAGCGTGCTCGCGAGCCGCCTGCTCGGCTTCCTACGCGAGTGGTTAGTGGCTCACCAGATCGGCTCCAACGCCATCACTGACGCGTACTATGCTGCCTTCACCCTTCCCGACTTCCTGAACTACCTGGTGGCCGGCGGCTCGCTCAGCGTGATCTTTATACCTGTCTTCACCAAGTATCTGTCAGAGAATCAGGAGGAAGAGGGCTGGCGCGTCTTCTCCATTGTTGCGACCTTCATGGGCCTTGTGCTAGTGGGGCTGGTTCTTGCCGCGGAGATCTTCGCCCCACAGCTTGCGCATGTGATCGCGCCGGGGTTCGCACCCGCGGAGAAAGCGCGCGTTGTGTTTCTCACGCGCCTGATGCTGCCGGCCCAGGTCTGTTTCTATCTCGGCGGCGTCATGGCTGCCGTCCAGTACGCGAAGGCGCGATTCATTGTTCCCTCGCTGGCGCCGGTGATCTATAACCTCCTCATCGTCCTGGGTGGCTGGTTGCTCGCACCGCGTATCGGCATTACCGGCTTTGCGGCGGGCGTACTGGCCGGTGCGCTGGTGGGGAACTTTCTGCTCCAAGTCTACGGCGCGGCCCGGGCAGGCGCTCGTTTTCGGCCTAGCCTTAATTGGCGTCATCCTGGTTTCAGGCTTTTCGTCCGGCTCGCCATTCCGATTATGCTGGCGCTATCGCTGGTCTTTACCGACGATTGGATTATCCGCTGGTTTGGCTCCTACCTTGAGCCGGCTTCAATCACCTGGCTGAGCTATGCCAAGACTCTGATGCGCGTTCCGCTGGGAGTTGTCGGCCAGGCGGTTGGCGTGGCGTCGTTTCCCTTCCTCGCCCAGCTCTACTCGGAGAACAAACTGGACGAGCTCAACCGCACCCTGAACACAACCTTGAGGGGCCTGACTCTTCTGCTTGTACCTGTCTCCGCTCTTACGATGGCCCTGAGTTCGCCGCTGGTCTACCTCGTCTTCTCTCACACTCGCCTGCGCGCAGCAGACCTCAACGCCACGGCATCGACGCTGGTCTTCTTCTCGGTGGGGATGTTCGCCTGGGCGGCACAGTACACTCTGGCGCGCGCCTTCTACGCCGCCAGGGATACGTTGACCCCGGCGGTCATAGGGACGGGGCTGACGTTTCTCAATATTCCGGTTTACTGGCTCCTGGCACGTCGCTACCAGCACTTAGGTCTGGCCTTGGCCAGCTCCCTCGGAATCATCGTTTACAGTGTCGTGCTCTTCGTTCTGCTTAATCGTCGCACCGCCAACCGGGACGCTGCCAGCCTGGTGCGCTTCTTCCTCAAGGTGAGCGCCTCCTCCGCCTTGGCCGCAGCGGTCTGCTCTTTGCTCTCGGGCTGGCTGAAACCGCACATCGCCTGGCAAACCACCCACGGGGCGTTTCTGGTTCTAGTGGCGGCGAGCTCCGTGGGATGCGTGCTGACGGTCGTGGTGAGCAAGGCGCTCGGCGTGCGCGAACTTGACCCTTATTTGCGCAAATTGGTTTTCTGGTAGAGCGCCCGAGGCCACATAGGGTACGGCGGCTTCATGGAGCCAACGGATGCTAGTACGTGACTGTTTCGCAGCGTCTCGGCCCTGGAAAGGGCCGCAGAACGTAGCGTCGGGCAACGCCCCGACGGGCACTTTCGGCCTCGGGGGTGCGACCCCTTCAGGGTCGGTCGTTTTCCCTGGGCTTCTGGTCCGTGGGCGTTGCCCACGGCTAGGT
>DATJKY010000415.1:0-1873 GCA_035490955.1 Terriglobia bacterium
CCAATGGACTTAGTACGGAACCCTAGAGGCGCTGTTATCAGGTTGGCAGTTCTTGCCCTTCTCTTTGCTCCCACCCTCCGTGCGGACAGGACCAAGCTCAAACCCGGTATCAATTCCTTTACTCCGCAGGACGACATTCAACTGGGCCGCCAATCTGCAAGTGAGGTCGAACGCACGATGCCGATGTGCAATGACACCAAGGTGGATGTTTATCTCACGAAAATTGGGAAGCGTCTCATCGGGCATCTCAAGACCGGCGGCATCGACTATCCCTGGGAGTTTCATTGCGTGAACGACAAGGCCGTAAACGCCTTCGCCCTGCCGGGTGGATTTGTCTTCGTAAACCGCGGCGCGATCGAGGCCGCGGATAACGAAGCGCAGCTTGCGGCGGTCATGGCCCATGAGCTGTCGCATGTGGCGTTGCGACACGGTACGAATCAGGTGACCAAGGCCCGTTACGCCCAGATGGGTACGGGAGTGCTTTCTATCGCTGGCGGCATCCTGGGTGGCGCTGCTGGAGCGGCGGCATCCGGCGTCGGGCAGCTTGCTGCGGGAAGCCTCCTGCTGCGCTACTCGCGCAGCGCGGAGACGCAGGCCGACGTCATGGGGACGCAAGTTTTGTATGACTCCGGGTACGACCCACGGGCCATGGCGGCGTTCTTTGAAAATCTGAACGCCTCCGAGTCGACGGGCAAAGCGCCGCCGGAGTTCTTCTCCGACCACCCGAATCCTGACCACCGCATTGAACGTGTCGACGAAGAGATAAAAAAGATGGGCGGAGCGCCAGAAGGGGCTCAGAAGGATTCGATAGAGTTTGAGGAAATCAAAGAGGAAGTGATGGCTCTGCCTCTGCCGCCTAAGGGCAAGTCGGGTGCCGCCAATGCAAAGCGCGCGCCTGCTTCTTCCGGTGGCTCAAGCACCCCGTCTCGTGCCGGGACCCTGAAAGTCGATCCTCCTTCTCCTAACTCGACCGGTCTGAAGTTTGCTAACGCCTCGCTGGCTTATCCGGAGAACTGGAAGAACTTTTCAAAGAAGAATGACCTGGCTTTGGTGCCTGTTGGCGGAGTCGTCGATACGGGTAACGGCCAGGCTGCGATTGCCTGCGGATTGATCGCCAGTGTAGCGCGCATCCAGAGCAAACCGCCTGCGGGTGCCGATCCTCTCACGGCCTACAATCAGAAGGTCATCGAGGCTCTTCAGCAGTCGAACGAAGGTATGCAGATGAAAGAGGAGCCAAACGAGATTACCGTTGGCGGCCGGCGCGCCCTTTCTACGTACCTGAAGAACGAATCGCCGATCGGCGGGTTCGAAACCGATTGGCTGGTGACCGTTCCACGACCCGACGGTCTGTATTACTTCATTTTCGTGGTCCCCGACAATCATTACGATGAGTTCAAAAGATCCTTCCAAGCCATCCTCGATAGCGTTCTGTTCAAGCCGTAGTCGTTCCGGCGGTTCCAAAACAAAATGGGCGCCGGGATGCAATTTCCCGGCGCCCATTCTTCCGTTCCTATTCGTCTTCCGAGGACTTGCCGAAAGGAAGGCCCGGCAATTCCTGCGTGCCTTCGAGGCGCACGGCGTCCAGCAGTTTGGGGTTGAGGCCGAGAGCCTTCAGGATCGTGGGAGCCACTTGAGCCGTTTCCACAAAGCTGTGGATGGTCCGGGGCGCAAGGCGAGGACTGGATACCAACAGCATCACATTGGTATCGTCATGCGCGAAGCCGCCGTGCTCGGACTGCTTCTTGAGGTTTCCGGTATAGACCACGCCGACGTTTGGAATCACGACGATGTCGGGAGTACGCGGGTCGCCGCCTGGCAGAAGCCTGCAGCAGGGACCGGGAACGTTGGGGACGCCTGGCGGGTTGAAAATGGT
>DATJKY010000416.1:0-13217 GCA_035490955.1 Terriglobia bacterium
ACCGCGACCCCAGGGCCAGAAAGCAACGGGCTCGGGCCCTAGCGCAAGCACTCCGCAGACTGGGCTACGACGTCCAGATCACGCCCAAAGAGCCAGCTACTGTACAAGCGTGACTCAAGGGGTGATTTTCGACGGAGCGCACTGCTGCTCCTCATTGAAAACAAACAAAAAGCAGATCCTTCGCTCCGCTCAGGATGACATGCTCGGAGTTTTTTTCAGTAGCCTGCTAGTAGACCGATTCCAAATCAACGTTGCAGTGAGTTGACCCAATGCACTCCGGCTGGCGCAGACCTTAAGTAGGTCTGCGCTTGTTGCTTGCGTGATACGGGATCGCAGACCTAAAGGTCTGCGCCAGCCCTATTGCCATGTTATTTCGGAATCGGTCTACTAGCTGTGGCTCGTGCGGGCACCCTCAAAACGGTCAAGAAAGGAACTTTTGACCAGCCATAGACACCGGACATGACCCTGTAACTATGAGAGCCTTATAAGCCTGGCGCTCACTTCGTCGGCGAACCGCCGGATGAATCCTTGCGCATAGGCGGCCGGCTCCAGTTTATCGTCAGCCACGAGGGGGGTTAAGTCCATGGCAAAGTTAATCATCTGCGCGGCGTCCACCGCGTGGCTCTGGTGGTAGGTGGCGTGCGCCCGTCGCCGGCTCATGGTCGCCAGGTCGTAGCGCTTTCCGCCCGCAATCTGCGAATCGAAGACGCCCACCAGCGACGTGGCAATGTTCTCGTGCTGGTCGAGATTGAACACCACCTTGTCGCTGTCGTTCATCCAGTCCAGAT
Organism: Terriglobia bacterium; assembly: GCA_035490955.1. GTDB lineage: Bacteria > Acidobacteriota > Terriglobia > UBA7540 > UBA7540 > DATJKY01. Next base: position 789 of record DATJKY010000416.1, read on the forward strand.
CTCGCCACACTTCGCAACCCAAAAGCCGGCGCGGCCTCTGGTCCGGCGGCAGCTCGCGAATGGCTGCGATCACCCGCAGCGCCACACCGACGTGGGTGTCATGCTTGTCCGCGAGGTTGTGCGTATAAATCACATCAGGCCGCGCGGCGGCGATCAATACTTTCAGATCCTCCCTGGGGCCGGAGTTCGACGGGCTCTTGACCGCGGAGCTCGAGTGGTCGAGTAAAGCGAGGGCTGAGTATTCCCCCACAAAAGCGGCTTTTTTCTGCTCCAGGCGCCGCACGACTTGCATCTGCTCATCTGTATACGCGGCGTAGAGGCCATCGCGCGGACTGCCGGCGCCATTGGTGACGATGACGGCTGTGAACCACTTCTCCTGGCTGCCAAAACCCTCGAGGATGCCTTCGAGGGCCATGATTTCAACATCGTCCTGGTGAGCGGCAATGGCCATGTGCGTGGTGCGCGCCAGCGCCCGCCTCTCCTCCACCCCATCCGGCACCCAGATTACCGCTTTCGCTTCGCTCAGTTTCATTTCTTTCCTCCTGGAATGGCGGGCAGGCTGGCGGCAGCGATGGACTGACCCACGCGACGGTTGGCCTCGTCGGGAAGGGCGACCGAAGCCCGTTCAGCGATCTCGGGGAATTCGGTGCGCAGCACCTCGACGGCCCTATGGAGCAGTAACTCCCCACCTCGTCCGGTCGTGACCCTGCCGAGAATGAGTACGTGCTTCAGGTCGTAAAAGTCCGCGTAGTGGGCCAAGCCGTAGCCCAGGTAGCAACCCAGCGTTTCGTAGATCTGTGCCGCCAAGGCGTCGCCCTCCTTCATCTTCTCCTGGAGGACGACCAGCCTCTCCGGAAGCCCGAGGCCGGGCTCAAAGGTCATTCCGGCGGCAGAGGCCACACGGTGCGCAGCCACCTGGGAGAAGTATTGAACCCCGCACCCGCTGTCACCCGACCACTCGTCGGTGGGAGCGTTAGTGCGGTAGTCAACCGGCGCAAAAGCCAGCTCATTGAGCCAGCCGGTGATGTTGCCCTGTGCGTTCACGTATCCCGCAGCTTGGCTCGAGCCCAGTGCGATGCCCAGCACAGGGTTCGAGCCGACAGACATCGACCCGGCCAGCGCCGTCACCTCACCGTCGTTCACCACCTCGAGCGGCACACCCAGTTCGTCGCGGATGCGCAGGAACAGCGGCGCGATCTTTTCCGCAAAGTCCTGGGGCGGCACGCCCCGATATAACGAGGCGACACGGACGCGGTTGTTGATATAGACTCCGGCCGCGCTGCCTCCAACGGCATCGAGCCGTGGCAGGTGCTTGGCGGCCCGCCGTATCGAGTCCATCACGCCTTGGTAGTGGTAATCCGGGTCCGTGGCGTGGCGTGGATCCCAGGCGATCTCTTCACTAAATACCGCCTCACCGTCGATAACGGCACTCGCTTTTCGGTCGCTCGCACCGAGGTCGAAACCCACGCGGCAACCGTCCAGATGGCGCCCGAGGGGAACGGTCATCTCCCGGGCTTCGGGCACGTCCTCGGGGCGCGTGACCACCACTTGGAACGGCTGCTCGAAGACGCCGCCCATGAACGCAGCGTCAAACTTGCGCGTCCCGGTGGACGAGTAAGTCGCCTGGATGTGCTGGCCGATCTCTACAGGACCGCCTACGTACACCCTCCAGCCACCCCGCTGCCACAGCAGGAACTTTACCAGGCGCTCGACATAGGTCATCGTGGCCAGCCCATAGCTCGACCCGGCCGGGCACACCGACGTGCAATATGCGGAGATGGAGCCGTCGCCCCGCTCGAGGGCCAGCTCCAGGGGCACGCCCCCCCTGGCTGTGACCAACTCACGATACTTCCTGTTGAACAACGCGGCTGGCAAAAAGCCCGGATCGAGGGGCGCGACGACGGCTGGACTAACTTCAATTCCCGCTCGCTGCAGTCTCATCGTTGGCCTCTGATTGGCACGGGACACCGACGCATAACTGTTTTTTACCACAGAGAGCACAGAGTACACCGAGTTCTTTTCCTCTGTGTGCTCGGTGGTGACTGAGTGGTTCCGGAATTTTTTGCTTGCACGGCGGAAAGAAATCTGTATCCTGCGAATAAGGGCGTGGTCATGCCTTCCTGGGGGCCCGCTTCATTTGAGGAGGATGAGAAGAAGAAGAATTGAGTACAGTATCGCTTCCTGCCCAGCTCCAACCGCAAGCTGTCCCCATACCGAAAAGACGCATCGTCAAGCTAACGCTCTGGCCTCTGGTGGCCGCCACGTTTTTTATGGTCTCTGGCGGAACGTACGGTACCGAGGACATTGTCCATGGCGCCGGCTACGGCCGCGCAATCCTGATCCTGCTCCTGACCCCTCTCCTGTGGAGCCTGCCGACAGCGTTCATGATCGGCGAGCTTGCCAGTGCCCTTCCTGCCGAAGGCGGCTACTACGCCTGGGTCCGGCGGGGTATGGGTAATTTCTGGGGTTTCCAGGAGGCTTGGCTGTCCCTTGTCGCCAGTATTTTTGACATGGCGATCTATCCCACACTATTTGTCGCCTACCTGACGCGGCTGGTTCCCTGGTTTGCAGTCGGACGTCGCGGCGTGATGGTAGCGCTAGGTGTGGTGACGGTTTGCGCAGCGCTGAATGTGGCGGGCATCCGCGTAGTAGGGCTTACCTCGTTGTGGCTCTTCTTTCTCCTTTCGGCGCCCTTTGCGCTAATCGTCGTGCTGGGGCCGTTTGAAGCCGGTGCCTTAGCCCACGCTCATACCGCCCCGGTAACCTCGACAGTTGGCTTGCTCGGCGGAACTCTTATCGCCATGTGGAACTACATGGGATGGGACAACGCGTCCACTATCGCGCTCGAGGTCGAACGACCGCAACGCACCTATCCGCGGGCCATGATCGCCGCCGTGGTCCTCGTTTCCTTGAGCTATGTCCTTCCAGTGCTGGCGGTGCGTATAACGGGCCTGCCCGCCTCCGCCTTCGAGACCGGCTCATGGGCCGATCTGGCGGGGCTGATGGCAGGCAACTGGCTGCGCGTGGCCCTCGTACTAGGCGGAATGATGAGCGGCTTTGGCATGTTCAACGCGCTGGTGATGAGTTATTCTCGCTTGCCTCTGGCGATGGCCCAGGATGGCATGTTGCCGCGCGTGTTCGCCAAGGTACACCTCAAGACCCGAGCACCCTGGGTCGCGATTCTGGTCTGTGCAACGGGCTGGGCGCTGTGCCTCGGGTTGGGCTTTGAACGTCTGGTGACGCTCGACATTATGCTTTACGGTGGCAGCCTGCTGCTCGAGTTCGTTACTCTGGTCGTGCTGCGCATCCGCGAGCCGCACCTTCGACGGGAGTTCCGGGTTCCCGGTGGGTTGGTGGGCGCAATCCTCGCGGGCGTCTGCCCAACGCTTCTCCTCACCCTCGCCGTCGCCCACAGTGAGCGGGAACAGGTGCTAGGCATCAACGGGCTCCTCTTCGGCGCCCTGATCGTTCTGACGGGCTTCGCCGTTTACGCCGCCACGTCGTCCTTCCGGAGTGTCCGTCCCAAGACGGCGACGACGGAAGATGCGGCATAAACCAAGTACTGCGCTGGCTGCAGCCAAACGCCGACGATATGTCAGCTGAAGATTTCAGCGAGTGGTATCTTCAGACCTGGTAACAATTCAGCATCTTCGAGGCTATCCCGAGCTTCGGCGTCGCGTACCACGGCTTGCTCGCCAGGTTTATGGACTCGCGCAATGCGGGCGTCAGGATAGAGTGCCCAAACCCGTGTGCCCGCGGCCAAGTAGTCCTGGATTCTGCGCGGCAAATCGTCGCTGGGTGAGGCGATTTCGATGGCGAGGTCGGGTGCGAAATCGAGCCTCTTGTGGGGGTCAACTGAGGCGAGCTTCGCGGCTCTGATAAAAGCTACGTCTGGCCTCCGGACGGTTTTAGCCGCGAGGCGGAAGTCCGTTTCCGAAGTGACTTCGCCCAAGTGCGGATGCTGGCGAAGAAAAACGTGGAACCGGACCAGGATGTCATCTCGAATCCGGTTGTGGAAGAGTGTCGGTGAGGCCAGCACGATGAGTTCTCCGTTGCTCAGTTCGTATTCAAAGCCGTTTTCCGTTTCCGGCAGGGCCTCGTACTCCTGGAGGGAAATCAAGGTTCTGGTTGCCATGAGCACCCCTTGCGTTCACATCGCGGCCCTTTGGCCGCAACCAAAGGGCAGTCACTTTGGTGAGAAAAGCAGATTCCTCGCTGCGCTCCGTATGACAGTGTCAAAATCGTCGCGCGACAAAATAGACTCACCGCTAACAGTACGATAGCACGTTCCCGTGAGCTTTTCAGTGGGCCCCCGGCGGGTGCAGCTTTGGCAAGCGCTCCTCCACTGGCGGCAGCGCCGGAAACACCGCGTGCGGCTCAGTCTGATACCAGTAGGCCACCGAATAGTAGTCGTCGGCCCTATCATTGGCGTGGCCATGCTCAATCGAGGCTCGCAATGACTTCGTGAAGGTGATGGGCGAATCAAGGTGGAAGCGATAGACCGACCAGCGCTCTCCCGCCAACTCCAGGCCCCTTACCGGCGCGCCGAACCAGGCGTAGGCAAACGGTCCGCCGCTAAAATCCCAGGCGCCGAGGAAGTAATCCTCGGAGCCCGTCCCGTTGATGGAGGGCTTCTTTTCCCCGTCGACGAAGAACATATCATCGCCTTCGCCCCACCAGCCGTCGGCATTTTCCATCACCGACATCGTCACACCGACAAAGTGTCCACGGCCGGTTGCCTCCATCCAGACATAGTTGTCGTGGCCTTCCACATTCAGGCCGTTACCCTTGATCGCCTTGCAAGGTGTGGCCTGGCGGTACTGAGCGTGGAAATACAGGGTATCCGCCGGCAGCGCCTTGGAAAGGGCACGGTAGTCGATGTTGAAATAGAAAGCGGCCACCTTTTCGCGCCCTTCATTGGTCACCGTGATTCGGGCCTGCTTCTGAAATGGCATGGGGAAGAAGGAATTGAGAGCCTTGTCTGAACCCACCGCCAGCGGAGTCGCTTGGTAGAGGAAGTAATTACCCAGGCCCAGGCCAAAGAAGTCCCCCACCGGCGTCTCAACGCTGGGCGAGGTCTCGCCCTCCCAATACATGCGCAGCACGAGCTTTTTCAAATGATACGCCTCGGGGCTGGCAATCGTGATCCAGACGTGGCTGATGACTCCGGGGCCGGCTTCGTCCATCAGCGTCAAGGTTTCACCGGGGGCGATGGTCCGGTAGTCAGCGTTGCCGCCCGTGCGGTCATAGCTCGACGCCCGCCTCAGCACGTAGTCCTTGGCTTGGGTCAGCCGTGCCATGGGCGCGCCGCTGAGGGCTTCATCGCTCACCTGCGCTCGCGCTGGTGCGGTCAATGCCAACAGGGCAGGAAGCAACATGAGTCTCCGCATACGGCACCTCCTCCTTAGGTCGCTAGTTGAGCGGCGACAGTCTACAACAAAACTCCTACCGGCTGAATCACTTCTCCGCGATTCGTAGTTGCCAATGAATTGCTATTGCCGCTCGCGATGAAATGCGACGAGAATACTTGAATGCACATTCGGGAGGTGACTAGCTCCACTAACGCGCTGCTGAAAGTTTTCCGCCGTGCCCTGGCGGACGGAGTGACGCGTGAAGGCTGGCTGGCCGTCGAAGGGCCACGGTCGGTTGAGGAAGCCCTGAAGGCACGTGGAAGCGGTTCCGAAGTAACCATACACAGTGTGCTGGTCAGCCGCAGTGGCGCTGAAAGGTTCCAGTCGATGCTGGCGCGGCTGGCACATGAAGCCGAAATCGCTCAAGTGGCCGACCGCCTGTTCCAAAATGCCGCCCAGACTCAAACTCCGCAGGGGATCGCCGCGCTTGTCGAACTTCCACAGCCTGACTTGCAGGAGATTCTTGCGCACCGTGACTCGCTGCTGCTGGTCGCCTGCGGACTCCAGGACCCCGGCAATCTCGGCGCCATCATGCGTAGCGCCGAGGCGTTGGGCGCCACGGCGCTGGTCACTCTGCGCGAGACCGTCAGCCCGTTCAACCCTAAGACAATACGGTCCTGCGCGGGCTCGGTGTTTCGGCTGCCAGTTTTCCCCGGGCAAGATCCGGGCGCGCTGTTTGAGCGCCTGCGCGCGACGGGGGTCACCATCGTTGCCACAGACCGCCATAGCGCATCAAAGCTGGTGCAAGCTGATCTTCGCGGTTCCCTGGCGCTCCTGGTTGGGAACGAAGCTTCTGGTCTCGCAGAGGAAATCGCCGGCGAGGCCTCCCTGCGGCTAAGTATTCCTATTCGCCCGGGGACAGATTCCGTCAATGTCGCTGCGGCCACGGCGATCTTCCTTTACGAGACGGCGCGGCAGCGGGACTTTCGTTATTGAGTCATCGGGCCATTTGGGTCATAGAGTGATGGGGCGATCGAGCAGACCAGACTCGCTTCGGAATGTAAACGGCGGACCCTTCAGCGTCCCGCAATGAATCAATGACTCGATGGCCCAATGAGCCAATGGATGTATCATGAGTCTGTTTGAACCAGCCCCACTCTCTGCTGCGCCGAACGATAGGCGGCCGCTCGCTGACCGTATGCGCCCCGAGACGCTGGAAGAGTTCGTGGGCCAGGCGCACATGCTGGGTCCGGGCAAGCCCCTGCGCCAGCAGATCGAGCGCGATGAGCTGGCGTCCATGATCCTCTGGGGCCCGCCCGGCTCGGGAAAGACGACGCTCGCGACCATCACGGCGCGCCGAACGAAGAGCGACTTCGTCAAGTTCAGCGCCGTCTTATCCGGGATTCGGGAAATTAAGGACGTAATGGCCGCTGCCGAGAAGAACCGGCGCTATGGCCGGCGTACCATCCTTTTCATTGACGAAATCCATCGCTTCAACAAGGCTCAACAGGACGCCTTCTTACCCTATGTGGAGCGCGGCGATGTGGTGCTGATCGGCGCCACGACGGAAAACCCCTCGTTCGAAGTCAACTCGGCGCTGCTTTCCCGTGCCAAGGTCTATATGCTCTCAGCCCTCTCGACCGACGAGGTCATCACGCTGCTCGATCGCGCCCTGAAGGATGAGAAAAAGGGCCTCGGGAAAGAGCCAGTGGTCATTTCCGACAATCTGCTGCGGCAGATTGCTATCTTCTCGAACGGCGATGCGCGCGCCGCTTACAACACCCTGGAGACCGCGGTAGCTGCAGCTCCCCGAGACGAGCAGGGCGGAGCTGTCGTCACCGAAGCCATCATCGAAGACGCGATCCAGCGCAAGATGCTTCTCTACGACAAGGCGGGTGAGGAGCATTACAACCTCATCTCAGCGCTGCACAAATCCGTCCGCAACTCCGATCCTGACGCCGCCCTCTACTGGCTGGGACGCATGCTGGAGGCCGGTGAAGATCCTCTTTACGTGGCGCGGCGGCTCATTCGCATGGCCTCTGAAGATATCGGACTGGCCGACCCGCATGCGCTGGAAGTCGCCGTCGCCGCCATGCAGGCCGTGCACTTCGTCGGCATGCCCGAGGGCAACCTGGCGCTGGCCGAGGCCGCGGTGTACCTCGCGCTCGCGCCCAAGTCCAATGCGCTCTACGCCGGCTATAGCGAAGTGGTCGCCGATGCGCAGAAGACCGTTACGGAGCCTGTGCCGCTGCACCTGCGCAATCCTGTCACCGGGCTGATGGCCCACTTCGGCTACGGCAAAGGCTACCAATACGCCCACGACGCCCCTGACCGGCTCACCGAAATGCAGTGCCTGCCCGGCAACCTTAAGGATCGCCGCTACTACAGGCCTACCGACGAAGGCTTTGAGAAAAAACTGAAGGAAAAGCTGCAGGCTATTGAGGCCTGGAAGAAGCGCTACGCTGCGAGCTCCGAGCCTTAATCTGTCTATGGCAGAAGTCGGCGACCATGAAACCGTTCGTCGCCTTCGCAGCGGCACCCCTTGCGGGTGCCCGCCCTGCACCTGCGCTGGTATGGCACAAACCATTCCGACTGACGATCACCTGCCGACTGTGACGTCCATCACTGACGCGCAGCCACTGTCGACGTATTAGTTTAGAGTGCCTTGGGGACCCGTGTAGTCCGCCGCGACCAGGGCGACGCAGCGTCGCAAGTTCTTTTTGTGCTTACGCGAACGCGTGAAGCTGGATAATATGGAATGGAGATTCCCCGGGGATGAAAATCATTGTTTGTCTCAAACAGGTGCCGGCGCGTGACTCTGTGCTGCGGTTGAACTCGGCTGGTACCTGGATTCAAGAAGCCGACGTCAATTACGAAGTTAACGAGCCGGACATCTATGCGCTCGAAGAGGCCTTGCGTCTGAAGGAGAAGCACGGCGGAGAAGTCATCGTCTGCTCCCTTGGGCCGGCGCGTGCCCAGCAGGCCATCAAAGAAGCGCTCGCCAAAGGAGCGGACCGGGCACTGCACCTTGATGATCCAGCCTTGCAAGGTCTGGATGCTCAGGGTGTGGCGCGCGCCCTGGCTAAGGCGCTCGCAGGGGAGGCCCCGGACTTGGTCGTGACCGGTTTGCAGTCGGACGACTTTGGATTCGCCCAGACGGGCGTGATCCTGGCCGAGATGTTGGGCTTTTGTCATTCCACGATCATTATGGAGATTCAGGTGGATGGCACTAACCTTAAGGTGAAGCGAGAGCTCGAAGGGGGATGGTTTCAGTGGATTGAAATGCCGCTGCCTGCCGTGCTCACTATCCAGTCCGGGATCAACAAACCCCGGTACGCCACGTTGAAGGGGATTATGGCGGCCAAAAACAAGCCGATCCGCAAAGTGACCGCGGCCGACCTCGGATTGAGCGGCCCGGATTTGTCGCCCCGCCAGAGGATCTCTCGGGTGTACGTACCGCCTAAGAAGGCGGCGACAGAATTCTTCGAGGGTGGGGCGAAGGAGATTGCGGCGCGGCTGGTCGATAAGCTAAAGAATGAGGCGCGCGTACTTTGAATGGTGAATGGTGAATAGTGAATGGTGAAGAGGGGTAGGTGTAGCGCAGAGTTCGCGCTTTTCGAACTCTGCGGCTCTTCGTTGGCACAAGCCCACAGACTTTCTGAGAGGCGAAAGTCTGCGCTACCCCGCTCTGAATGGTGAATGGTGAATGCCCACACCGAGGTTTTCACCGTTCACTATTCACCATTTTCTTCCGGTCTTTGCAAACCTATGGCTGACGACATTCTGGTCTTCGCCGAGCACCAAGGTGGCAAGCTTGTGCGGCCCACCTGGGAAGCAATCGCAGCAGGCCAGAGGCTGGCTGAGGACACGGGTGGTTCGATGTCCGCGGTCATCCTCGGCGACGGTGTTTCCGCCTTGGCGGCGGAACTCGCGACGGTTGAGTTGGCTGAAGTCCTGGCGGTTGAGTCACCCCTGCTCGGCGAATACACGCCGGACGGTTACGCGTTGGTCCTCCGGCAGGTGGTTGAAGAGAGGAAGCCAGGGTTCGTTCTCTTCAGCCACACCTATCAGGTTCGGGACTTCGCGCCCAAGCTGGCGACGTCGCTCGATCGCAGTCTCGTGAGTGACTGCCTGGACTATCGCAAGGAAAACGGCCGGCTGATCTTCGTCCGTCAGGTCTTCCAGGGCAAGTTCAGCGCCGACGTGGAGTTTGCCGGCGACGCTCCCTACTTCGTCTCTTTTCAGGCGGCCGCGTTTCGCGAGGATTCGGTGCGACGTAACGCGGCACCGGCGAAGGTCACGACCGTTCCTGCGTTGCTTGCCGCGGACAGAGTGCGGGCCAAGCCGGGTGAGCGTTTTCGAGAAGCAAAACAGGCGGTGGACCTCAGCCAGGCGGAAATCATCGTCGCGGTGGGACGCGGGATCAAAGCGCCCGAGAACATCGAGCTGGCGAAGAAGCTGGCCGAAGCGTTAGGAGCCGAGATCGGTGCCTCGCGGCCAATTTGCGACAGCGGATGGCTGCCCATGGATCGCCAGATCGGCAGCTCCGGTCAGACGGTAGCGCCCAAGCTCTACGTGGCGCTCGGAATCTCCGGTGCCATTCAACATCAGGTGGGCATGAAGGGGGCGCGGACAGTCGTTGCTATCAACAAGGACAAGGAAGCACCCATCTTCGAAGTCGCGACTTACGGTGTTGTCGGCGACCTCTTCGAAATAGTCCCACCCCTCGTCGACGAGACTAAGAAGGTAAAAGCTGGCTAGTTAGCTAAGCTAGCTACTCTTTCATGTCGGGCAGTGAAGGTTGTCCATACTCAAGACTATAATGAGAAAGGGCGGAGGGCGCACGAGCCCAAGACAGACTCGCCGGAGGCGAAGCTTCCCATTTGCCTCCGGCTGATCTGCAGAGAGTGTGAGGGGTTCAAGCCGATGACTCTTAGAATCGTTTTGGAACCTGGCGAAGACGGCTGGATTGTGGCGGAGTGTCCGGCTTTACCGGGTTGTATTAGCCAGGGGCGCACCGAGGCCGAGGCCATCAACAACATCCGCGAGGCCATGGAGCTTTGGCTCGAGACTGAGTTGGAGAAACGGACAGGATCACTGCCGCAGAACGCCAAGATTCTTGAGGTTACGGTCTAATTCAAATGGGACTCACACACGTCGCCGTCGCCTTGAAGGGCTTGGGAGCTTCCAACGGCACCTACGAGGCAGACTTTCTCGTCGACACCGGGGCAACGGATTGCTTCGCTCCGGCCGCCAAGCTCCGGCAGATCGGCGTGCAGGCGGTGGGCGCTATGGTGTATGAATTGGCAGACGGAACGAAGCACGAGTACCCTTTCGGTTTGGTTGAAATCAGGTTCATGGGTGAAATCACCGCCGGCCGGGTGATCTTCGGTCCCGATGATGTGGAGCCTCTCCTGGGGACTACCGCTCTGGAATCAGTGGGCGTTACGATCGATCCCGCCAGCAGAACACTGAAGCGGCTGCCTGCCATCCCGCTCAAGATGATGGCGACCTTGTAGGAGCGGATGCTCGCAGACTTCGCGGTCACCTTACTGCCTTCTGCCTACAGCTTATGGGCTACTGCTTCTTGGGCACCCACACAAAATCCTTCCATTCCCTTTTGGGTGCGTTGCAGCTCTTGCAATCGAACAGCTCATCCAGCTCTTCGGGACCCAGCCCAGCCTCCTGCAAAATACTCTACAGCACCAGCTAGTCGCTGGGAAAAACGTGCACTATCATCTGCATATGGATGAAAGCGTACGTGCCACTGACGCCGGGATTGATCGCTGCCGAGCCTTGGCGGAGAAGCAGTCCCGTCCGCTCTACCTCGAGTATGTCCCCGAGCTTGGGGCGGGTCCCTCCGTCCCGGGGTTATTACAAGCGATGGAGTGGCGCTTGGCAGCTTCGCCCTGTGATTCCGTGCTGAGGTTCGCTGCCCTGTACCCCCTCTGGATGATGAACAGATCGCCGTTTGCAGACGAAAAGGGTGTGCGAACCTCTTCCTTAGTGACACCGATACGATCGCCACCGTCTGGGGCGCTCTTGGGCGTTGTTTGCCCCCCTGAGTAGAACGGTTAGCGCTTCACCGACTGCTGTCTTCTGGCGGCTGCTGATTGCCGATTACCAACCACCATGCCTGACTCTCCAGCCCCACGACCGCGCCGCGGTGAGCCCTGGGCGCTGGGCTCCGTCACCGGGTACGCGTCGGCCAACCTCTTCGACCGCGTGGCGGTGACGCACGCTGACCCCTTGATCGGCCCGCTCGTCCGTGGCCTTCCCAGTCTTCTCCTGGGCATCGCCCTGGTGCTTAAGAACCACACCCTCACCCAGTTGGTGCCGAACTCCCGCAACTATGTGGGCACCCGGGTGCTCCTGTCTCTCATGGGGGCCGGGGCGGTTTCAACGGCGGGGCTGTTTGCCTACTACTTCGCCATACGGATGGGCGGCGTCACAATAACCATCCCCGTGCTGCAGACCTACGGCCTTTGGGGTATGGTGATCGCCTGGTTCTGGCTGCGCGAGCGCGCGGGCCGGATGTTGGTCCTGGGTCTGGGAATGATAGCCCTGGGGCTTGCCGCACTTTCCCTCGGCCAACTTCGCGGCCAGCCGATATCTCCGCGCTGGACTTGGGCTATTCCGCTTGCCCTTTTCGCCGCCTTTACCTACGGCCTGGCAGGTGCGCTGTGGCGCGACGCCCAACTGCGCGGCGCCCACCAGTCTACCGCCATCCTCACCCAGTTCATCGCCAGCATGGCCGTGGCTTTGGCAGGCCTCGGGACGAACGGTCGGCTGGCTCTCCTTGCCACAACGCGCGGACGGGACCTTGCCGCTCTGTTCTCGAGCGGTATTCTCTCCGGCATTGTGGGGATTTACTGCATCTTCATGGCGCTGCGCCTTATGACTGTGGCGCGCGTTTTTGCCTATTCGGCGCTCACTCCACTTGTGGCGACCCTGGGCGCTCATTTCCTGCTGCACGAATACCTCAATGCGCTGATGCTTGGCGGCGTTTGCCTGGCTTCGGTAGGAGTGGCGTTGACGCAGGTTTTCCGTCCCGTGGAGGAAAGACAAGCGTAGGGGC
>DATJKY010000417.1:0-7540 GCA_035490955.1 Terriglobia bacterium
TCGCGCATTTCGTCTGTCAGTTCAGGCCGCGTCGCACGCTCGGAAACCCTCACCAGATCGAGGACCGCGTCTAGCAGAGTCCCTACTTCCGTTTTAACCACTTGGGCTCGCAGCTCTTGCATCCTTGTGCGGCTAAGTGGAGGTCGCCTCATGCAAGCCGGAATGCATCCCTCAACATCCGGGATCTCGTATTGGTCTTCGTCAGCCTCTCCCTCGATCAACTCTCGGAGCATCGCCACCCGCTCCTGAGCGTCCAAATAGTCATACACGCGGACCCAGGTATTCAGTGCACGCGTGAACAGGCAGTAGAACGTCGCCGGCAGCTGGGGATGGACCTTTTCCAACAACTCCAGGGTTGGGCCGAGAACCACAAAGCCACAGCGGTCCGGATCGACGGTGAGATACAAGCGGCTTCCGTCGGGGTTCTCTTCGTTCTTGTCGGAGCACTCGTCGAGATAACTGCTGAGCGTAACGTAGACCTCGAACCGTCGGCGAATCGCGTCTCCTCCATGGGCTGCAATCCCGCGCTCGATCGTTCGCAACACATAGGCTCCAGGATCACGATGGGCTGATTCCCAGTCTTCCGGTGCCGCCAGATCGAGTTCGACCAGCGTGCGAGCCAACGCGGTCAAAGCCGAGTCACCGGCCGAGTAAAGGTACTCCGCCGGCACTCCAAGCACACGTGGAATCGCCAGCTGATCTCCCGTCCCCATCAGTTCAGCGGTGGAAGCCAGCCGGGCGGCGGCGACAGGGGCGACCCGCTTTGGCACCGCGCCGCCGTTCCCAGCGCCTCCGCCAAGAGGCGTGTCGCTCTTTGATAATCGCTGCATCGTGCAAACCTCGCGATCAGAGTCTGGTTTCGAGGGTGGCGGTCCTCAGACAGTAACGTCAGCTCGTTGAGGGCCGCCCGCTTCGCTGCCTCCTTTCTGTGCTTCTGGGTCATGGGTGTCTACCCCTTGGCACCAATGGCGCGAATGAAGTTGTACCGGTTAACCGGCCAAAAGGCTGACTGAAGCGGCCGCTTAGAGTGCCTCAACTGGACGAGAGCTTTGTTGGGTGTAAGCGGAGTGGATGCATTTCTCTTCAGCCGATTTGGTTGGGCCGACTCGATGGACTTCATCAATGCCTCCTCTTGCTGCTTGGCCCTCGAGGCCAGCCGCTGGTCTTCCCCCTTGTCTTCAGTTGGCAAATAAACTTCCCCATCGCGGCTAACCGTTTCACACGAGGTGATCTGTTGCACCGCCACGGCCAAAGTAGGCGAGGGCGGGAAAAGCGTCAGGCGGCGATGGGTAGATAGGGCAAGAAAGTTGCCCTCAGCGACGCAGCGGGAGGAGCACGTGCAGAGTGGGCCAAGGTTCGCCAGCAGAGGACCAACGGGTCGTAGCAGAAGACGTCTCCGCACTCCAACCAATCGGCCACGGCGCCCAGCATGTTCTGGAGAAAGGGACCGAGGTCGCTGATGGTTGAGAATCGTGGAACCACTGGCCGTCGGAGTCCGGGTGTAGGGAGGATAAGGGCGGAAGAAAAGTGATAGTTTCCCGCACTGTTTGCAGAGCCCGCGTCGAATGCCAATTCAATCGTGATTCCTCATCATGAGCTTGTTTGCGCCGCCGGCCATGCCCGATGATCGAATCGCTGGAACGTTCGGGGCACGTCCGGAAAATGCCTTCCGCAACCGGCATTGGCCCAATCGGTTTCCGGGTTGTTTTGCGCGGCCGAAGATGGGATAAAGATCATAGGGGGTGTGGAGGCTCTATCATGGGCGGCTGGCCTTGCTGGGTACGTGCCCAGACAGTTTGATCACCCTAACGGAGTCCTGTAATTCACCCTCCAAGCGCGAGGCTTCTTTTGAAAGGAGAAAAGCAGTGGCGACTGATCCTCAATCCAGGGTCGCGGACCTGATCTTCGGAAGATGGAGGAGCCAGATCCTTTACGCGGGCGTGAGGCTCGGCGTCATCGACGCCCTTGAACGGGGTCCGAAGTCGGCAAGAGAGATAACCAACGAACTTTCCCTGGATTCCGCTCTCGGATATCGACTCCTCCGAGCCTTGGCTAGTATCGGACTCCTCGCGGAACAGCAGGAACGAATCTTTCATCTCACGCCGGAAGGCCGCTACCTCCTGGAGGAACACCCCGAAAGTCTCCGAGGTATGGCGGTGCTTGAGGAGGGGCCGGAACATTACGCGCTGTGGAAGCATCTTTCAGCCATGATTCGCGAGGGAAAGCAAAACGCCTTCGTGCGCGAGTTCGGCCGCATGGCATTCGAACACGCCGAACAAGACGGCAACTATGCGGCCGTTTTCAACAATGCGATGAGCAGTTACTCCGCGGTCCAGACTAGAGCCGCAGTGCAAGCGCTAGAGGACTTTGATTTCGCATCGATCCGCACCATCTGCGACATCGGCGGAGGGCATGGACATCTTATCTGTGGCTTTTTGGCGCGATACCCACATCTGACCGGTTTCGTGCTCGAACGCCCGAGCGTAATAGCGGCCTCGGAGCGGCTGTGGGCAAACAAGCTAGGATTCGCGGATCGGTGCCAGTACGTGGGTGGGAACATGTTTGAGGCCATTCCCTCAGCGGACCTGTACTTGATGAAATTAATCATTCACGATTGGAACGACGACGAGTCGGTACGTATTCTTTCGAACGCGCGCAGCGCCGCTCCCGCCAACTCCCGCATGCTTCTGATCGAACACGTTGTGCCCGGGCCGGAAACGCCTCACTTCTCGAAGCTGTTCGACATTCACATGATGTGCTGGGGTACTGGACAAGAAAGAACCGCCGAGGAGTACGCTCATCTACTCGAAGCGGCGGGATGGGGTTATGGAGGAGTCCGGCCGATGCCAGGCGGGCTGATGAGCGTGGTGGAGGGAATCAATTCTGCCAGTTAGATTAGTCAAAGTAAGGATGCTGATTTTAATGGCCCTCTCGCTGGAAAAGTAGCAATTGTCCCTTGCTCAGAAGTAACTGAAGCTTCGTTTGACGCTATGTTCGCGGTGAACCCCAGGGACCTTCTTCACACTCCAGTAAGCGACATGTCGCATTGAGGGCCAAGGAGGGTTGTCAGCGTCTTACCCTGCAACTGCGATGACCCTTTCAGGGTTTGCCGTATATATGGGGAGCAAGGCAGCGGGCGAGCAATTTGCCAAGTCACTCGGCGAACTCGGAGGCTCTGCTCCAGGGTAGCTTACCGTCGTCGGGACACCTGAAGCACACAGCCATCACCCTTCTTAGATTGGCCAGTTAAATGTGGCAAGTCACACTTCTCACCCCCTCGCTCACGTTCAGCCTTTGGCCCCGATGGCGCGAGTGAAGCGGTATACCAGCTTATTCTGGAGCGCTTCCGGACCCTCTATCGCTGCAGTCGTGATATCAGGATACGCGGCAGCATACAGGCTTCGTACCTCTTCGATTGTCAGATTCGGGTTCGGATCGGCTAATCGGACCCCGTTATAACAGAACTCGCGAACGAGTTTTTCCGCTTCCACAGTCTATTCTCCTTCTTCTTCTCTCTCTTGTTGAGCAGTTGGCAGGGTTACTTGCGTGAGAGTCAGCTGATCTCCAGTCAGCACCCTTCTCGGGGAGCGCCAAAGCCCGCAAGATGCCTGACCGCCAAAATAAACCGCCCAACGTGGAGCCTCCACACCCTGCTGTGATCCTCTTTATCCCACCTTCGGCCGCCCAAGACAGCACGGAAGCTGACTGGGCGGCGGGGGCTGGGCGCCTTCTCCGTCAGTGTCCTGACTGTTTGAGCGCGATCATCGGGCACGGTCGACGGCGCAAGCAGGCACACGACGAAAACCACGACTGGATTGGTATTCGACGCGGACTCTGCAAAGGTTGTCGGAAGACGGTGACTTTTCTTCCATCGTTCTCCCTGCCCTATACTCACTACAGTTTGATCGCGCGCGGCCAGGCGTTGCAGCGATATTACGAACAGCATTGTTCCTTGGACGATGCCGCTCCATTGGTGAAAGATCCGAATCGAGTTCCGGTTGCTTCTACCGTAGGCCGTTGGTTTCACAGCCTGGATTCGGAGGAGCGATGGAATAGCCTCCGGTTCTTGCGTCCTCATACCTCGTCTACACCGCCCGGATGCGCCCCACGTTCGCGCTATGCGGCCGCCGCGTTCCCATTTCTGCGGAAAATGCTGGCGGTGCTAGGCCAATGGCTGGCGCGCAGCGAGACCGTGCGCTACGGACTCCGGGTCCTCTCCTGGCAAACTGCGGCTCACTTCTTGCACACCTTGCTGCCACTGCGACGTTGAAGACACCTGTTGAACGGCCTCACCCACCATCCTCGCCTGGAACCGTTTTTCCATTTCGCCTAGTGTGGCCATGGAGGCGAGATTCGACGGATGTGGAAGGAACTCGAGGAGCTAAAACGGCAGTTCCCTCTGCTGGACTATCTGCGGCGGCACAATTGGATCCCATGTCAAGTCGGCCATCGCCAAGAGTTTGTCGGCCTCTGTCCCTTGCATGCTGAAACCCATCCCTCGTTCTATGTCAACGCCGTCAAGAACGTCTTCTACTGCCATGGGTGCGGGCGCGGCGGGGACTTGATTAACTTTGCGCAGTTCTACTTCGACCTTCCGTTCCTTTCAACGCTCGCGCACTTGAGACACGAACTGGGGCTGACGGCCAGCTCTGAATCGGCTCTCCTGGATGAAGCCGCCGCCTTCTACCAGTCGCAACTTAACCACCACGAGCCCGCGCTGGACTACCTGAATCAACGTGGCCTGCGTGATCCCGACCTCATTCGGCATCTGGGTATCGGTTACGCACCGGGCGGAAGCCTGCGCCGTCACCTTACTGCCCTCGGCCATCCGTTGGAGCGCCTCATCGACAGCGGGTTGGTAACTCGAGAAGGCCGCGACACCTTCTTCAGGCGTGTCATGTTTCCGTGCCGTGAGGATGGTCATTGCACTAACCTCTACGGTCGCAGCATCGCGGTCGCTCCCGCCCATCGTTTTCTGCCGCGGCCGAAAGCTGGATTGTTTGCCTGGGAGACGGTGCGGCAGTCATCGAGCGTGATTCTGGTAGAGGGTCTGTTCGATCTGGCATTGCTTTGGCAGTCGGGCTTTCTCAATACGACCTGCGCGATGGGAACGAACCTTACACCCGCGCAGTTTGCGCAGCTGTGCGATCGGCAGAGCCGTCAGGTCTTCTTGGCTTTTGATTCCGATGTGAACCGCCGAGGCCAGGACGCAGCTGCCGCCTTGGCTCTGCGCCTCGAACACGCCGGACTAAAGGCGTGCATTGTGGACCTTCCTCCTGGTCAGGACCCCAACAGCTACTTCTGCTCGGGAGCAGGAGCGCCGGATTTTGCCGGCTGCCTCGCGCGGGCGCAGGAGGCACAGCCTTGAAAGGCGACCCAAACCCGATGTACTACTTCCGGCTGGTTCGTCGGGACTCTACGCCCGCCAGCAGGTCTCCCTTCCGCCTCGTCGACGGCGAAGGCCGCGAAGTCGCCTGGGTGAACGACTTTCTTGACACCCAACGCCTGCGCGGTCTGGCTTTATGCTCATTGCGGATTTACGCCTACGATCTGCTGCACTTCACCCGATGGTGGTGCCAGTTGTCCTGCCGGTCTCTATCTGAGCTGCACGCTGAGCTTCTCGCCGACTACGTCCGTTTTCAGCTCGACAGTCATCCGCAACCTACACCCCAAACGATCAATCACCGGCTCACAGCACTCCGTTGCCTATACCGTTTCCACTATGGACATGACATTCCCGGCGAGCAAGCTCGGTTGGGCCACACCTATCGGCGCCGCTGTCCGGACGGCAGCCATCAAAGGCCTGCGCGTGTCACAGCAGGTCTGCGCCTTCGACAACCTTCTCGTGTGGTGATTCCTCTCTCGACCGAAGAAGTGTCCCGGTTCTGGCGCAGCTTTCGCTCGTTCCGCGACCTCGGCATCATGGCCTTGATGCTCTTCGATGGGCTCCGCTCCCGTGAGATCCTGACGCTTCAACTCGAAGACGCCCAGATTGGCGATGCCCAACTCCGCGTTCACGGAAAAGGTAACAAGGAACGGCTTCTCCCTCTACCCGAGGAGACGCTATTGGTTCTTCGCCACTATCTGTATTCAGAAAGACCTCTCGTTGACTCCGCCACTCTCTTCGTTTCGTTGAAAGGCCCGAAGCGTGGGCAGCCGATGAGCCCCGCAGGCCTTCGTTCTCTTTTCCGCCACCACCGTCGCCGGACTAATTTGCTCAAAGCCAATCCCCATCGCTTTCGCCACACCTTCGGTGCCGAGATGGTGCGTGCTGGAGTCTCCCTGCCCGCCTTGATGCACTTGATGGGTCACAGTCAGATTCATACCACCATGCGTTATGTGCGCCTGGCACCAGAAGACGTTTGGTGTGAATTCGCACGAGCTGTAGAGCTTAGGAACCGACAGGAGCCTTCGCCAAAACCGTGAAGGAACGCTTACCACTATCGCTGGAACAGATCTTCCAGGCTCCTATTCGAGCTGTGGCCGTCAGCGTCGGACCTCTGACTATCGGGAAGTATTATCGGGCCGTCAACAGTCTCTTGCACTACCTCCAAGCCGCTCACCCTCGTGTCCACCAGCTCTCCCAACTCCACCGTGATCCACACATCCTCGGCTGGCTGCGTTGGATGTGTGAGAAAGAACATCCGCTGTCGAACATCACCCGCTTGGGCTACATACTTTGTCTCCGGCGCCTGCTGGCAGCTCTTGAGGTCGACGGCTTGATTCTCCGTGGGGACCTCCCCCGGCGCGACCAGTATCTACCCCGGCCACTTTCCCCGGAGGACGATGCTCTGCTGGACCGAAGGCTTCGGAGCGGTAATGACCTCCTGTCCAACGCTCTGCTGCTCATCCGGTCCACTGGTATCCGTGTTGGGGAATGTGTGAACCTGAGCGACGATTGTCTGCGCTCCTTGGGTCAAGACAAGTGGGCACTCCACGTCCCTCTGGGGAAGTTGCACACCGAACGGTGGGTCCCGGTGGACGAAGACACTCGCAAAATCCTCGCCCGAATTCTTACGCTGCGCTCAAATGCTCTCTCCTTTCCGCTCACTCCTGGCGGCCCTCTGTTGCCGCGGCCCGCCGACATAGCCTCTCGTGTGTACGCAGCCCTCAAGAAGCGCCTGGCCCGTACTGCTCGTCAGGCGGGTTGCTCGACTCACGTTACTCCGCATCGGCTTCGCCACACCTACGCCACAGAGATGCTGCGGGCCGGAGTTAGTCTCCCCGCCCTCAAGGAGTTGCTCGGCCATAAGGACATTCGCATGACCTTGCTTTATGTCTAGGTCACTCAGATTGACCTTCAGCGGGAGTATGCTCGGGCGCGCGAGCGTCTGGCCAGACTCCATCCCATGCCGCCTCTTCCCCTTGTCCCGAGCACGAAACCATTGATGAAGGATGGAATCCAGCAAATCACACTGTCGGTGGCCTCGACTTGTCACCTTCTTGAAATGTACCGGCGTCAGCTTACAAACCCCGTGCTCCGCCGAACCCTCACTCGGCTGGCTAATCGACTCAGCAAGGTCTCCGCCGAACTCCGTCG
>DATJKY010000418.1:0-2272 GCA_035490955.1 Terriglobia bacterium
GCGAAGGTATCTTCGTCGAGATTGTTGACGGCGAGAATTTCCCACTCCGGGGCTGCCCGTAGCACTACGACTCTACCGTCTTCGCTCACCACAAAGATCTTCCCATCGGCGGCGACGGGCGAAGACCAATAGCGACCTAGTGCGCCGGTGAGACGCGCCTGCTTGAACACCGCACCATTCTCCGGGTTCAAGCTCGTGAATATTCCATCGCGGACTAGATAGATCACGCCTCGGTATAACAGCGGCGATGAGGTGTTCGGCAGCGCCTTACGGTATCTCCAGAGCACGTGACTCTTGGTGACGTCGCCGCGGCCGCCGGGGCGAATCGCGACCAGACAGTTCTCCGCCGCACCGCGCGCTTCGTAGAACTGCCACTCGCGCTCCTCGATGTATCCGTCGTGGTTGAGATCGATTTCGGCGAACCAGTTCGAAAAATTGCCCGGAGGCGCCTCGCTGTGCGACAGCTTTCCGTCATGATCCTTGTCATACTCGGCGAGCATCTGGGCAAAGTCAGGGATCTTGGGGCGTTGTTCTTGATCGCCGCCAACTTCCCAACCACTGACGAATATGCGATCGTCGTCCATAATGGGCACACACTTCAGCTGCCATGCCATGCCGCGCACCCACCACACCTTCTCGCCCGTCTCGATAGCGTATGAGGCCACTTCGAAGGATCCCGGAACGATCAACTCTGCCGGCCCATTCTTTGGCCGATAGACCGCGGGTGTGGCGTAACCGCGCGTGCATTCCGGCCGCATTGTCTTCCACAGCACGCGCCCACTCGAGGCATCCACGGCAAGCAAGTACGAACCAGTGTCCTGATCGCAGATCAGAACCAGCCTTCCATCGGCCAGGATCGGCGACGAGCCGTGGCCGTTTACGTTGTTGAAGGGGCCCAGCGGCAAACGCCACCGCTCGTTTCCATCCGGACCGTAGGAGAGGAGCCCGAAGTCGCCAAAGAAAACGTAGACGTTGGTTCCGTCCGTGACGGGTGATGGCGACGCCGGTCCGTTCGTCTGCTCGAAAACCTCCTCGCGTTCACGCGGCGCCTGACGCTGCCATAGCACCTTGCCGCTGGCCCTGCCGAGGCAGATCGTGAGCAACGTCTTGCCCTCGAACGCGGTGACAAAGATATGGTCGGTGGTGAAGACTGGCGAGGAATGTCCGAGCGGCAGCGCCGTCCTCCAGACAACATTCTTTTGCGCGTCAAAGTGCTCCGGAAGGTCTTTAGAGGGAGAGACGCCGGAGCCGTTCGGCCCTCGGAATTGCGTCCAATCGGCCGCTGCAAATGCGATTTGAACCAGCAGCCAGCCAAGCCAGCGCATCGCAAATAGGTCCCAGCTTCAGCTCACGACCGCCAGTTCATACGGATACTCGACGTACAAGCGCACAGCACCGTCCGTGAGCCTTCGGATTTCTCGACTCGATCACGTAGTACTCGTCCGGCGGATGTGCTCCGTACCCATAGTCCAGCACGACGTGGCGGGCAAGCAGATGGATCGGCTCGACGCTCCTGCCTCCCTATACCCCTGCCCGGTTCTTGATTGAGCTTACTACACCGGCCAAAGAGATTGGTTGTCAAGTTTGCTCCAGTGCCGTCGCTACTTCAGTTTGGTACTGTGGCTGGGCAAAGTATGCGTTGAAGTGAAGTGCCTTCTGGCCTCGCTGGCGTACCTGCGGCGCACATCTGGGGTACGCTTGCTTTCGAGCGGGAACGCGAAACGCATCGCCCGGCATTATTCGGTGGCCGTGGCGATTCTCGGAGCGCTCCTTGGACGGTAACGTAATTCCCTCCATTTTGGCCGTGTGCCTCGCCAAAACGTGATAGCGATGCATTCAGCGAAAAAAGCTGCCCAAAGATCGGAGTCTTGGCCCTTCGTGCTGTGCCTGGGTCTCGGTGCCGTGATGTCATCAGGATGCTTACGCGCTGGCGCCGACAGGGTTGCCGTTCTCGAGGTAAGGGAACGGCAGGCCGAGGCGGCAATCGATTATGCAGCACGCCGTTCGTAGCGATGGTGCAGGCCGCCAAGCTGCGGAATCTCCACGATCTCTCCAGCCTCCGGCCCCTGCACGACGCGAGTAGTCGGGGCGTCCTTGGCTAAAGACAGGTGAGTTCTCGAACCCAGATAGTAATAGAAATAGCTTTTCAGAATCCTTCGCAGATGCTTCTCTCCCAGCACGATCACGTGATCCAAGCACTCGCGCCGGATCGAGCCCACCAACCTCTCCGCAAACGGATTTTGCCAAGGGCTCTGCGGTGCGGTTAGGACTT
>DATJKY010000419.1:0-9908 GCA_035490955.1 Terriglobia bacterium
TCCACTCTGCAGGATGGTCTCCCGCATTTCGTCGCCCGTCTGGAGATGACTTTGCGTGGCGCTTCGCGCCCACGGTACAGGAAAACGCAGGGGTCCACCCTCGGATGCGACGACGTCGTGAAGTGCGAAGCGGCCACCGGACTTGAGGACCCGGGCGATACCTTCGTAGAACTCCCGCTTCTCGCCGATGTTCATCGAGACATGCTGCGTCCACACGGCGTCGAAGGATCGATCCGAAAAGGGCAACCGCACAGCATCCCCCACACCATAGTCCACCAGAGTGTGAAGGTTCATCCGCTCGGCCAGCAGCGAAGCCACTTCGCAATACACCGGGACCATGTCGATGCCACTCACATGACATCGGTAATGGGTGGCGAGATAGCGCGAGGGCCCACCCACGCCCGAGCCGACATCGAGGACCTGCATCCCTTTCGCGGGAGCAAGCAACGCGGCGAGCGCCGCGGTCGCCTCGAGACCACCCACGTGAAACTGGTCGAGTGCGGCCAGATCCACTGGAGACGGCGAGCGGCCTTCGGATTGGCTCAGGAACTCCTCGACCTGGCGGAGAAGATTCCCGTTCGCCGAATAGTGTTCCGTGATTGCAGTGTGGTTCGTCATGAGCACTCCCTCACCGAAACTTCCGCGTCATCATCAGCGCGTCATAGTCCACGCCGTCGAGGCGCAGGGCGCGAGGCATCACCCCGTAGGAGGTGAATTCGAACTTCCGGTAGAACTTCCAGGCCCGGACATTATCGACCGCCACGTACAGATCCACCTGGTCCACTTTCCGGCTGGCGGCATCGAGCACGTGCTGGAACAGGCCTGACACCAGTTCGAAATGGGCGGAAGAAGCTCGCCAGGGCAACCGCGTGATGCAATTCACCTACCAGCGCCGCTACGTGGCTAACGTTTGTGAAGGGAAATTGCTCCGGTACCCGGCGTGGCGCTCTCTGAGCCTCCCGGACTGAGGAATCAGTCAGCCCAGCGAACCAGTCAGGCAAGTCAGCTCAAGTCAGCAGGCGGGAGTCCTGGCGCAACCTAGGTCTTTTGGATTAAACTATTTTAAGTTGCGATTTGGAAGCACAGCCGCTCGCTTCCGGAAAATGATCGCGGAGAGGTGGCCGAGTGGCTTAAGGCGGCGGTTTGCTAAACCGTTGTACGGTCAAAAGCTGTACCCAGGGTTCGAATCCCTGCCTCTCCGCCAGTTCTTTGGAATAAATGGGTTAGATGCCATCCTAAAATCTTCCGGTGACCCTGCGGACATACATCGGCTTACTGCCCCCCTTCGATACCCAGCGGAGCCAACGTTGCTGCTCAGGATCGTTGTTTCCCAATTGCTGATGGGCTCACTCAAACTTCGAATGGGCGGGGTCGTATCATTGCATTCGTTGATGGCAGCCACTGGATTCGCTCGTCCCGACCCATTATTATGCGGTGCTATCATGCTCCAGTCGATGGAGCTTAGTGACGGCGAAGCTAGCCGCAAAGACTTGAGTTGATTCGACCGAACTCTCGGGAGCGGTTGTTGCACAATGAAGAAGGCGCTTCAAAAGGTGCTCGACACTTTCTTTCGGCAATTCTCGTCAACGGCTGAACTGGTGGACCGACTTATCGACTCGCGGGAGCATCCTCAGGAGATTTTGTTGCTTCTATGCGGTCGCCTTGACGCGCTAGCCTCGGGCAGCGTAAGGGAGGGAGAGCCAGGGGCCAAATCCTTTTCACATTTCATAACAGCCCATGGTCGGCGGCGGCAATTGTTCGAGAGTATCAGCATTGGCGACCTTTATTACGAGGTCAACTACCATCGATGGTTGCTGCCGGGAACTTTGGCAAAAGCTGGCCGTCTTCATAGGTTTTCCCATATAGATGATGGCATACTTCACCTCCTCACAGAAAGCGACATCCCGCTTACTCGGCAAGCAGCAACACGCTTGCTCACGGGAATACTTGAGGCGTTGCGGAGACACTTTCGTGTTACGCCCTCCCAGCCAACAAGGAAGCTAGCGACTGCTGCTAGGTCGGAGGTCACTCGGATAATCTTACAAGGTCTGGAGACGGTCCTGAGTAGGGAATGCCTGACCAGGCTTCCGAACGCCCTGAAACCTTTGCTGGGTTCCAAGACTGTTTCAAGGATTCTCTACGAGAAGTTTCGGTGTGGGGTGATTCACGGAGGACATGTCCTGATTGACCAAGAAAAGTTCTTCGGCGAAACCGAGCCTTACTGGACCCCGCTTTTTTCAGAGCACTATGGGTCCTTCCTCCTTGTCGAATTTCCTGCGAGGTTCTTGGCGTCCCTCCTGCACAACTGCATCGAGGGATATCGTTTTCATCTTATCGCAAAGGGCAAAGTCCCTCCTGACATCCTGTTTCAGGTTTTTGAGGGTGAGGTATTGAAGTACGCCAGGCTTATGGACTCCGACCTCCTCCCCGAAGGGGGACCAGTCAAGTTTGCAATACCACACCGCTAGGAAGGAAGCGGGAGATGTTTCTGAATCTGTTAACCTGTCGGTCGAGGCGTTGACATGTGCAAAATGCTGTTTCTTTTCGTTCTCGTTCTTGGCGTGCTTTTTGCCACGGAACCGCACGCCGGAGCGCCGCAAGGGGCCCGTGACGCGGCGGGGGCTGGGCTCACCGGTAGGTGGATCGTCACAGCCGATTTTTATGGGACACCGCTTTATTTTCAAATGGAGTTGAAGGAGGAGGCAGGGAAACTGACCGGGAAATTCGATGGCGACAAGCTGGACGGAGTCGTAGGCGGGAGTTCGATTCATTTTGTAGCTAAAGACGAACACGGAGGAACGGAGGAGTGCACGGCGACCATCAAGGACGGCGTGATTTCAGGGACGATTACTCGTACAGACCCGGACGATCCACAATACCCGAGTGTGCATGCCTTTACCGCTAACCTTGCTCCGCAGCGCAGGGGTGGGACAGCACAACGGCATGAGTTCACGCCGACGACGTTCTATCGGCAGTTTTCGGCGCTGAACAAGGCAGTGCTGACGGTTTCGCCGGGCGACACGGTGCATACGACGACGGTGGACGCGGGCGGGACGGATGAAAAGGGCATCAGGCGCGTGCTCGGCGGAAATCCAGAAACCGGGCCGTTTTTCGTCGAGACGGCGCAGCCGGGAGACACGTTGGTGGTGCATCTGGTCAAACTGCGGCTGAACCGTGATTGGGCTGTAAGTGACGACGACATTGTCCCACGCGGAGTGGACACGGAGTGGGCCGTGAAAATGAAGGACGCAGGCAAGAGCGTGCGCTGGCACTTGGACACCGCACACGGGGTAGCGACCCTGGAGAAGCCTACAGAACATCTAGCGCACTATTCCGTGGTGCTGCGGCCGATGTTGGGATGCGTCGCAACCGCCCCGCCACCGGCAGCGGCTGCTCCAGGGACGGGAGACTCCGGCGGTTTTGGCGGAAACATGGATTTCAATGAAGTGACCGAGGGGGCGACGGTCTATTTGCCGGTGAGGACGCCTGGCGCGATGCTGTACGTGGGGGACGGGCATGCAGCGCAGGGCGACGGCGAATTGAACGGGAACGCATTGGAGACATCGATGGACGTGGAGTTTACCGTGGATGTGATTCCGGGGAAGGGCGTGCCGGGGCCGAGAGTGGAATCGCCGACCCACATCATGGCGATGGGGCTGAGTGGCTCGATTGATGATGCGTTTCGCGACGCTACAGTGAACATGGCGGGGTGGTTGACGGAGAAATATGGATTGACGCCGAGCGAGGTGGCGGAAGTGCTGGGAACGTCAGCGGAGTACAAGGTCAGCGAAGTCGCCGACCGCAATGCGGGCGTAGTGCTGAAGATCAACAAGGAACGGCTACAAACGCTGCTGCCGCCGACAAAGTAAACCTACCCTTCGCCCCGCCCCGCGATTGCTTCACCTCATGCCAAGCCACGAAATCAAAGCCCGCTTCATCGAGCCGATGCTGCTCCAGCGGACCCAGTCCCTGCCCGATGGCCCGGGGTGGTCCTACGAGGTGAAGCTCGACGGCTACAGAGCGCTGGCCATCAAGACGAGCGGCAAAATCCTGCTGCGCTCGCGGAACAACAAGGATTTCAACGCGAAGTACCCAGGCGTGGCGAAGGCGCTCGGCACGCTGCCCGACGAGACGGTAATCGACGGCGAGGTCGTCGCATTGGACGAGAGCGGGCGTCCCTCGTTCAACCTGCTCCAGAATGTCGGCCCGTCCAAAGCTACGGTCGTCTACTACGTCTTCGACGTCCTGGTCCTGGCCGGGAGGAATGTGATGGCGGAGCCGCTTTCGACGCGCCGCCGGATATTGCAGAGCCAGGTCCTGCCGAGGCTCAGAGAGCCGGTCCGCGAGTCGCCCCAGTTGGAGGCGAGCCTTGCCGAACTGGTGAAGGCCGTGAGGGCGCACGGCTTCGAGGGCATCGTCGCCAAGCGCCTGGACAGCCTGTACGAGCCGGGCCAGCGCATCGGGGCCTGGCGAAAGATGCGGATCAGCCGGGGCCAGGAATTCGTCATCGGCGGGTACACACCCAGCCCGAGGAACTTCGACACACTTATCTTCGGGTACTACGAAGGGGACAAGCTCATCTATGCTGCCAGGACCCGCAACGGGTTTACGCCAGCTTCCCGAACGGAGCTATATCGCCGGTTCCATCCGCTGGAAATCCAGGAATGCCCCTTTTCCAACCTGCCAGAGCCACGGGGCGGGCGCTGGGGGCAGGGCCTGACGGCCGAGAAGATGAAAGAATGCCGCTGGCTCCAGCCGGTGCTCGTGGCGCAATTCGAATTCGTCGAGTGGACCCCGGACGGCCACCTGAGGCACAGCCGGTTTGTCGCGCTGAAGGAGGAAAAGGACCCGAGGGAGGTGCGCCAGGAGGAAGAGTGAATTCCAGGTCAGTGCAAGGCTTCGAGCAGATATGGAAGTTGTGGCCGACCTGGAGCGTAAAGCAGGATAGGACCCCAGGAACAGCGCCGCAGGATTCTCGTCTCCTGGAAAGGCGGACGAGCCAAACAGCGAGCGATGCCCTTTTTCCCGGATGGGGAACTGGTCGGTCGCGAGCTTCGTATGTCCGGCAAAAGGAGGAAAATCGCTTTGTCGAAACCATGGCATCTCGCTAGCGCGATTCTGGCATCGTCGCTCTTGCCAATCACCCAGATACCGACCCAAGCTCAAACTCCTGATACTGAAAAGCAGTTGTTCAAGACCGTGGAGTCGCTGGATGCCGGTCTATTCGATGCAGTGAATCATTGCGACATCGAAAGAGTGCGAGATTACTGGGCCGAAGACGCCGTGTTCCTGCACGACAAAGTTCCACCTTTAGTTGGGCGGGGTGCAATTGTGGACAGCATCAAGAACAACCTTTGCGGAAAGGTCGTTCGTGAACTGGTCCCCGGCACTCTGGAGGTGCATCCATTAAAAGACTACGGTGCTGTCGAAATCGGAATGCACAGATTTCTCCATCCTTTCTCGCAGGACCACGGAGTCGTAGGCGAGGCAAAGTTTATTCACGTGTGGCAGCTTAAGGGCGGTACGTGGCGCATCACTCAGGTCATCAGCTACGACCACCAACTGGCAAAATAAGAGTCGGCGCAGCTACACGAAGTCCGAGCTTCCAGCCAGGAGCACCTGAGCCGTTGCGCCGCACGGAGAATCCTCGCCAGAGGCCATTCGCAGCCGGTGGCCTGTCAGCGTTGCAGGCGCTCCTGCAAGTGAACGATTACGGTGTCGCCCTCGTCCTTGCCGATTATCTTGCGGATATCGGACCTGACGGGCAGCTTGTGGGTGCCATCGCCCATCGCCATGAAGGAGCTACGGAATGGGTGGCCATCGATTGTGCCCCGGACTTTCACGAGACCCTTCGTCCCAAAAAATGAGGCCGAGTCCGGCATCACGACGTACGTCCAGCCCCCTTTGGCAGGTGACTTCTGTAGCTTCGCTCTGAATTTCTTGTCTATAGTTCCTGCGGGCTTGCCACTGGTCATTTCGCTCTCGCCTCGAAACTTGAGTCCCGAAATAGCGGAGCAGTCTAACACCGTCGCCTTGAACCTCGCAATCGGCTTAGAAGGACACGAAGGACACCCCCAGGGCCGGAGTCCTCACCGTCTTCGTGACTTTGTCGCAGCACCGACCCAGCTTGGCTCGGCGGCGGCCACGGAGCACGGCCACTGTCCCCTCATTCCTTCTGCTCCAAGGTCCCAGCCGTGCGGGGATTGCCCACCGGCTGGGGGCCGAAGGCGGTGTAGCGGCATCAGCGCCGAGGGGTACTGGCGTTACTTCAACCGGAGTGTAATCTCGGCTTTGCTGATACCAGCACGGGCCACGACTGTGATTCCCTGAAATCGGCACGCGGCGGAGATGTTTGCACGTGCGCAATGTCCGGGACCGAGCCCCACATCACGACGAAGTTGAACCATATTCTTGGAACTCTTGCAAGCCAGCGGTCGTATTCACCGTGGGCATCACCATGGGTCAATCGAAGGCTTCACGGACTGTTGCATTCTGCGCGGTCTTTCTTATTGCTGCGCTGTATGTGGTCGGTGTGGTGTCGCACGGTGTGCTACGCCACCTCGTGCAGACCGCACCGATGTGGCCGACCGTCATCTTAGGGTTGCGCGACTCGCGGTGGAGCAAATGGACTGCGATACCCTGTTTTTGCTGCTGGCTCTTGCTGATGAGCCTGATTTGGTTCTTTCTCCTCGGCTGGGCGCACGTGATTTCGGGCACATTCTCGCCCGTTGAGGTAGCAATGACGTTCGTGGTCGGAGTGTCGTCCATCTTGGGACTCGTGACGGGACTGCGCACCCGGAGCCGCACAAGTGCCGCAGGGGCCGCTGTGGTTTGCTTCTTAACGCTCGTGGTGCAAGTTCTTGCTTTCAAGGTGAGTTTCTTGCCAGGCATAGCTCACGATTGAGCCGTGGGCTTTGTATCCCAGCGTTTGAGGTGCGCCGGGAGGAAGGATAAGCAGGCTGCGGGGCCTCCTCAAAGCCGCTGGCGCAGTCGGGGCCCCAGAGCCGTGTGCTGCATACGGCCAGCGCCGAAGTCACTCACTTCCAGGCTCAGACAGGACCTCCAGGGGAACACTATAGCGTCGGGCGAAGGACCGAACCTCGCTCAGCAGGGGTGCGTCCAGACGGAACAGGACTTCCCGTTGGATGGAGAAGGACACGGAGCCATAGAAGGCTTCGGCCAATGCGCCCGCAATGCAGGCGAGTGTGTCCGCATCGCCCCCCAACGAAATGGCATTGCGAATGGCGTCTTCGAAATCATTCGCCGTCAAGAAGGCGACGGCGCCAGCAGGCACGGTTCCCTGGCACGTCACGTCAAATTCAGATTCCGCCCGGGGGTCCTCAATACTCGACGAACAGTCATAACCGAAGGCGTCCTCCAGGAAGTCTCTGATGGCCGCTTTGCTTCCGCTGGCTCGCGCCACGTAGACGGCTCCCGCGACAGCCTGCGCTCCCTTCACCCCCTCCGGGTGATTGTGGCTCACCTCGGCCGTTCTTCGCGCCTCCGACAGGACTGCATCCAATTCGCCGAAAGCCCAGCCGACAGACGAGGCTCGCATGGCAGAGCCATTTCCGAAGCTGTTATACGGAGGTGCCTCATCCCGCAGAAGCCAATCTAGGAACCACAGACCGTACCCAGCATTAGGGTACCGCCGCCCCCACTCGCGGATTGACGAACCGTAATCCCTCCCATGCAGAATCGCGCTTGCCACAGCCACGGTCAGGACAGTGTCGTCGGTAAAACACGACTGCGGGACGAACAGCGGGAAGTCCTTACGCTTAATCAGGGTCCCTTCGTGGACAGAGCCGATGATGTCCCCTGCGATAGCACCGAGCATAGGCTCCTTTACCCCTGTCGCTTCGTGGTGAGTCACTAACAATATACCTCGCCAACCTGTCTGCCCCAGGGAAACCTGCTTGGCGTGAATCGCAGCGGCAATCGTTTGAGCTTGCGGCCCAAAATCTAGCCTTCAATGTCCGGTATTTCCCGGCCGTTAGGCTCGCCGGTCGCACGCCCTCCGAGGCCCGCCTGGAGCATCCCGAAGAGGCCGACCACGGCATCGAAGGCATCGTCCCCTTGCGGGAAGCCGCCCTGAATGTCCTCAGTGAGGCAATTTGGAAGCGTGACTTCGCGGGTTTCAGCCCAACAACCGGCTCAGCCTCGCTGGGCGGCGGTGACTACGGACGGCACGACTGTTGTCACCGTCAATCCTTCTGCTCCACGACCGGCGCTCCAAGGGCCCGGCCGCCCGCACATTCCCGCCCGGACCTTCTCGCGCTGCTCGGGCGTCATTCCTTCCCAGCGCTCCCTGAAGCGGCGACGCCCGTATCGGCCCGGACCGCCACGGAGGCCGCCGCAGAGAATCCAACTCAGGACCAGGAGCCCCAGGGCTTGCCAGAAAGTGAGCGAGTGCAGCCCGAAGAGCGGCGGCATCAGCCAGTTCCACAGGCCCCTGACCACGGAGCCGAACACGGTGATGGCGACCGCCCCGAACATCGCAAATTTCACCACCCTCTGCACGCGCCTCCTCACCCAGTCCCTTCTCATATTCTCGCCGTCCATATCCTCACCCTCGTGTCTTCGTAATCTCGTCGTGGATGGCCTGGAGCCGCCGCCGCAGATGGAGCACGGCGTAATGCTTGTGGGAGAGCAGCGTATTTACGCTGAGGCCCGTCTCTGCCGCCAACTCCTTGAAGCTGCGCCCGTCCAACTCGTGCGCGAGAAAGACCTCGCGCTGCTCCTCGGGAAGCTCGTCCAAGGCCGTGTCGAGTTCTTCCATCAGGACGAGCCGGGCGTAAGCCGCCTCGGGACCGGCGTCCGGCGACGGGAGGAGGTCTTCCCAGTTCAAGTCGTCTCCCTCCTCCCCAACTGAAGTCGGTTCAATCCTGAGTGCCTCCGGCCTTCTCTTGCGGAAGAGGTCCGTGATTCGGTTCCGGGCCACGCGAAAGAGCCAGGCACCAACCTGCTTCACCGGCCTTATCAAGCGATACGTCTCCACGAGTTCGGAGAAGACATCCTGGAGGATGTCCTCGACGTCGGCCTCGTCGGCGACCCGCCTCCGTATGAAGTCGCGGAGCCGGGACTGCTCCTGCTCCACCGCTTCGGAGATTCGGCGGTCCTGTTCGTCGGCCATCCGCTCGATACTCAGTGCATCGTCCACCCACAGTTGTAGACGGATGAGGGACACGGATATTTTGGCTTGGTTCGGGTAGGTTAAGAATACCAGCTTCTAGGTCGTCCGATGGCAGGCGTGGCTTGGCAGTTGCCGCCACGTTCGCAGCGGTGGAGCAGGACTCCATCGACGAGATGAGGTGATCGCCGCCCCGCAGCAACCGGGTGAAAGATAGGCGGCGCTGAGGTGGGGACTGTTGTCGCCGGGGGAACGTTTCCTAAGCTTCCTAAAACATTTGGCAAAAACGTCGTGGACAAAAATGCCAGAAAAACTGGTAAAATCCCGAACGGCGAAAAAGGGTGTTGACAGCGCAAGGATTACGATTTTACAGTTTTTTCTGGGAAATCTGCTAAGGTTGGCACCGTATCCCTGCCTCTCCGCCAGGCTATGTCTTGATTTTCTCCGCCTTGATGATGCCGCTGCCCTCTTTGATGGTGAGGATCTGGTTGGCCTCGATGTTGGTGAAGCGTTCCATGACGGCCGCCCCGGCTTGGGCTTTGCTCCTTGCGCCGCCGCTCTTGGGAGGGTCGAGGAGGGTAGGCCAGATGACTTCGATGACGTCGACGGTCTTGGCCTGACCGAGACCGAAGTGGAGGCGCAGATCACTCTGCGACATCACACTATAACCGGTGTGGACCTCATCCATCTGGGTGTGCTTGCCCACGGTCACCTTAACGCGCGTACCGATTGCGGTGCGGTTGCACTTGGTGCCCACCAGCTTGATCTTGACCCAGTT
>DATJKY010000420.1:0-4624 GCA_035490955.1 Terriglobia bacterium
TAATCGTTCAGGAAGTAATTCACTGCTTGGCCCAGCGTGCTCCTCGGTAGAAGTTTCGGTTTCAACTCCTCCGCCTGGTTCTTCATCGCCTCCCAGATCGGCCGCGCTTGCACTTGCCGAATCTGGAAGCGCTCGGCGGAGTCGAGGAGCCGAATTTGCTCTTCCAGGCGATAGAGCTGGCGAATCTGAGCGATAAACCAAATCGCATCGCTGACCGATTCCTTCAAGGCCTGATAAAAACGCCTCCTTGCGTGTGCCAGGCATCCGCTGCGCTCAATGGCCGTATTTTTTCGCTCCAGGGCTGAATAGACCTCGTAGGCATCGGTCTGAATCGTGCCCTGAAATCCTTCGAGTCTTTCGCGTACCACCTGCTGTCCGCGGCTGCGGGAAAATTCCAGGATGACATCACCTCGAGGAAGAGAAAAAAACCACAGATAGCCCTGCGCCGCTTTGCCCTGCACTTCCGGGTCAAGCACCTTCACGGGAGTTTCATCAATCTGCAGGTAACCGCCGGTTTTCATCTCTGCCCACATGGCCTCATAGATCGGGCGCAACCACTCGGCGATATGCTCGACCCACTGCACCATCTGCTGGCGGGGAATGTCCGCCGCATGGCGTTCGCGAAAGCTCCGCTCCAAGTTGTAAAAGGAAAGATGATCGTCGTACCGCGCAAGGACAATATAGACGGCCAGGCCCAGCCCCAGCTTGCTCTGCGGAATCAGGCGCGGCGGTAAAGGCGCGATCGCTACGCCTGCTTCGCCGCAACGGCAGGCGTACTTCGGTCGCACCGTGCGCCGGCGGATTAATTTCGCCGGAATCAGATCGAACTCTTCACTGACCTCTTCTCCGATCCGTTGCGGCTCGGCGCCACAACCGGGGCAGATCTTGTTCTCCGGCTCCAGAGTAACCGTCTCGGTCTCCAGGGCCACCGGCAAGGCATGCCGAGGGCGTGACCTTCGCTGGGCCCGCTGTTCTTCTTCGAGTACCTGCTGAACCAGCGGCGGAGGCTTGTGGGCTTGCTCCCGAATGTCCGCGGATAACTCGTCGAGTTGCTTCACCTGTTCGGCGGTCAATTTTTCAGCCTTGGCACCGAAAAGTTGACGCTGCAGTTCGGCGATGAAGGCCTGCGCCTCGGCCAACTTCTCTCGCGTCTCGCGCAGCTGCGCTTCCAGCTCCCGCACGCGCTCGAGCAATACTTCCCGTGACCACTGGGTTGAATCCGGGGGCAACACTTCAGGCCATTCCATCGCTCAAGAGCTCCCGAAAGTTGCGTACAAGCGGGTAGACGTAGATATCTTTCACCGGCACGCGCAAGGTGAGGTTCCGATCCTGACGCGTTCGCCCCTGCGTCGACCCGATCCTCTGCCAGTTGGCAGCTTGGTAGAGCGTGCCGCGAAAGCGGTCTTGTTCAACAAAGGTCTCGACCAGTGCGATCCCATGTCCGTACTTCGCCTGCCAATCGGCAGAGAGTCGTCGCAGCACGCGCGCCAACATCCAACTGCCCAAGCCGTGGACGCGAACCCAGGGCAGAATCAAACACCGCTGGTTATTCGTGATCAGCGGCAGCTTCCGTGCCCGAGCTGCGACACTCCAGCCGATAAAGCGATCGCGATCCTGGCACTTCCAGGCTGCCGAACCGAACAGCAAACCCGCCAGCACGCGGTTTCCGCTCTGCGTCACCAGGTATTGCGCATTTTCGCCCACGCTGCTGCGGTAGCCCAAATAGTGAAACTCGGCCAGAGCCGCGGCCAGAATCTCCCGCCCTTGCTTATCGCCGCTGACCTCGTGCACCTGCAAAGGCCCCAGTTCCGCAAGCGCCCCAGCCAGCGGCCGGGTATCCCAGAGCTGAGGTGCGATCCGGCGGGCGCGCATGCGGTTGGTGGGAATGCGACGGCGAGCCGGCAAGCGAAGGCACCCGCGTTGCTCGAGTTTCACCAGCAAGCTGCGCGCCGCTATGTCCTTCAGTTGGCCCGCTGGGTTGCGCCAGTTCCACGCGGTAGCCAAGGCCCGCGACAACCGCCACCGGCTCCACTCGGGATGCGACGCGATCAGCTGCCCAATCTGCTCCAGATCCGTCTCTGTTACCGCTCGACCTTGCACGATCGTTGTTTCCTCTGGCACGGCCAGAGTATGGCAAACGAAAATTTCGGAGTCCAGAGAAAAATGCAGGAGTGGTAATGAAAGAAGAACGAACCAGGAACTATCGGCGGAACCAGTTCCGTCGCGGCGTGGCTTCCAGACCATTCAGCAGCAGAGTCAACTCTTCCGGCCGCAGGCAGCTACTCGGACCCTTCCCTTGCGGCCAGCCAAACGTGCCCTTCTCGAGACGCTTGGCGCAAACCCATAGTCCGCTGCCATCGAAGAACAGAACTTTAATTCGGTTGTGATTCCGGTTGGTGAACAAAAAGAGATGGCCCGACAGTGGGTCTTGAGCCAGCACGCTTTGCACTCGCGCGCTGAGCCCGTTGAAACTCTGCCGCAGGTCCACCGGCTCCAAGGCCACGAAGATGCGCGTGGCGGGCGAGAGGTTCAGCATTCTTGCCGCACCATCTTGAGCAAGGCTTCGATCCACGCGGCCTCGGCTTGAGCGCCCAAACGCACCGTCATACCACTGGGCCAGGTCAGTTCCGCAGCCCACGCACCCGCCGGCCACAAGGGCGATACCGCGATCTCGCGGAACCCATTGGCCGAATGTTGCTGCTTCCGACGTTCGCCATAGATCCACCATTGCAACGTCGTCAATTTCAAACCGTGCTGCTGGGCGAACTGGGCTTGGGTCAGCCCACTCGAGCGATAGCGCGAAACCCATTGCGCTCGCTCGTCGGGAGTAAAGGTAGGACGATGTGACTTAATCTCAGATTTGCTCATCCGGGGAGCTTGCCAAAGGTTGACATCTCCCGCCAGATGTACCCCGCTTACCGCTTACGTTTGTTGGGGGATGGTGCGCGCGTGCTGATGCGGACGAGAAGGCTCCCGCGGAGCAAAAAAAAACGAATACGTGACCGCATGCGTAGCCTTAGATCGGAAGGGACCTTCCCCTCTTAGCAGATGTAGAACAAATCACGCAAGAGGTAGAGACGCCGCGAGAATGTCCGCCCATGGGCCAATTCAGCGCGCCAATTCGTTCCGTTCGATTCGCTTGTTCCTCAACGTAAAGGGAACAGGGTCTCTCGCTTTCTTTCGATCTGATGAGGCGGACTGGTGCACGAGCTTCCAAATCTTCTTTTCACTTTGGCGGGGGCGCGGCTTGCTTGCTTTGCTGTGCTTGTTGCTCTGCAGCGTGCCGGGCCATTATCCGCTTGCGAACTTCTGCCTGCTGGTCTGGCGCAAGCACCTTGAAAATCTCGCTATTCTCTAGACTCTGCAACCGCTCGAGCGTCACGTCCTTCTGGCCCTGAGTTAACCTTTCGTTTTTGACCACCGCCTCCCTACGCAACTTTGCATTCTGGCGAATCTCAGCAATCTTGGCTTTCTGGTCATCGGTAAATGTCAACCCAGCAAAATCGTCGACTGGGCGAGTGTCCCTCTTGGGTGGAGCCGCAGGTGAAGCTGGGTGCGGTGTCGCCGGCGCTTCAGACGAATTGCTCTGTGATCCAACCAGCCCTGGCGCCACAAGCAATAAAAGCAATCCACATGCAACCGGCACCCGCTTCCCAACGCGGTTCCTGTTCCTACGCACGCATTTGAGCGTAGTGCATCTCTTTTGCAACATAAATCCCAGCTCTCCCTCGTGACTCTTCCTAAAGCCCTAAACAGCGAACGTAGCGATCACGATTGTCCGGGCGAACTCCAGACTACATTACTCGGTCACTTTACGGAATGTCCTACGGTACTCCTCACGCCCCAAAAAACCCGACGTAGATCTTGGGTAAAGGCCGCAAGCAGGCCCACCGCACCGTGGGCAGCAGTTCGGGAAAGGCATGGCCCCGACAAAGTCCTGAACATCGAAGACCATCGGGCCGGGCAAAGTGAGCGGTTTGGCGTTACAGAGTCTTCTTTAAGTCCACGTAGACGATGATCGAGGACATGAACCCACCCAACCAGGTGATCCGCAGCCACTACCGCAAAGCTTCCTCTAGCGTCCGCGATCGTTTCATCCTGTGCACGGAAACGGCGACCAATAATATCTCCACTGATTACAGCAGCGGCAAGGCGGTGGACAATCTGCTCAATTACGGCAGGAGGCTGAGCGCCATCACTGACGGCTATCTGAACGCGCAGCAAGCGGACCGCTACACCGCTACCAGATCTTGGTCTTCGGGAAACTGGCTATTTAACCTTTATCGCCGCTGTTTCAGCCTGCGGCTTGGCAAACTGAGAGTCATCGAGCTTGGGATTCACCGTGACCTTCTCAATGACGATTTTCTCCGACGGAACGGGAGTGTCCCTAAGCCCCGTGGCGGTCTTGGCTACCGGCAGAACCCTGGTCTCCAAAACAAAGGGGATTTGGAGGCCGTTCACCGGGCGGTAGTCGCGGTAGTAGACTTCTACGGGGTGGTCTGTGCCGTCGAGCCGCCTGGGTCGCCCTTGAACTTTGGCTTCCAAGAAGGTCTGCGAATCGACCCATACGTGGGTCACGTCTCCGCTCTTTAAGGTGAGCTTCAGCTTATAAGTATCGCGGCCC
>DATJKY010000421.1:0-8899 GCA_035490955.1 Terriglobia bacterium
GACTCCGGCCAGCAACAACCGTCTCATCGGAATACGCGGTGCCACCTCGCGCAGCCAGCGGCCTGCTACGAGGCCCAGGATCATAGTGCCGAGCGTGGGAATGAAGCTGAGCGTCAGGTATCCACCGCCGTTGTAAACGAACGGCCATTGACGCGGGAAGAGATTCAGAAACCACTGGTCGAAGGCGTTCCCCAAGTTGGCGTTCTTGTTCCAATGGGCAGCGAAGCCGGTGTAATTGTGCTGCAGGTGCCAGGCGGCCGGCACTCCCACGGACTGCCAGTTGAACTCTTGACCGGGCAAGGGGTAGAGCGCCCAGGCCAGCCAATAACCCAGCAAAATCGCGGCGAACGCCGTCCATTGCCAGCGTGGCGAGCAGAACCCAAGTAGGAACAGGAAAGTGTAACCCAGACCGATTTGCGTCAGGGTGTCTTCGAAGGTGAAGTAGGTCTGCGGGCTGTGCATGGAGCGCAGGAAGATGCCAAGCGCGATCAGGACCAGCGATCGCCAGGCCGCATGTGCCACGAGCTTGCCGAACGTCGCGCCCTTCGCCAGGCGGCTAGCGATGGAGTAAGGGAGCGCCACGCCCACCAGGAAGGAAAACGACGGCTGGATGAGATCGTGCAGCGAGCAGCCCGCCCACTCCACGTGGGTCTGGTTATACGCCAGGACCTTCCAGAACCAGCTTGCCGGAAAGGCCTGGGCCACGCGAGAGAAGCGCAGCACCTCGCCCATCATCAACAGCATCACGAACCCGCGGTACGCATCCACAGCAACGTTGCGCGCTGCAGGGCGCGGACTGCGAAAGGTTTCCTCGATGGCCGGCAAGGGTTTGAGAACTGTCGAAGGTTCGAGAACAGTGGACACACTCCACCTCCAAAACTCCAAAGAGCATACACGGAATCGGTCAGATACGCACATCATTCTTGATGAGCATGATAAGCACCGGAAGGGAGGTTGGTGTGGAAAGGCGACTCGCTCGCTGGTAGACTGAGCAATGGTGGAGGAATTGAAGAATGGGTACCTTAGTTACCATTCCCGAACAGAGAGCGCTTCTGCAGAAGGTGAGCTGGGAGACGTACGAACGTCTCCTCGCCGATCACGGCGATGCCCCATCGCCTCGTTTCACCTTCGACCGAGGGGTGCTGGAGATCATGAGCCCTTCTTCAGAGCATGAAAGATGCAAGCAGACGCTGAGCTTGCTGGTAGACATGCTGGCCGAGGGGCTGGGGGTGGACATTCAGAACCTCGGCTCGACCACCTTTAAGCGTAGTGAGCTCGAGCGGGGATTCGAGGCCGACGTGTGTTTCTACGTTCAAAATGCTGAGCGCATGCACGGCAAGATCCACATCGATCCGGCCGTTGATCCCGCCCCAGACCTCGTGATTGAAGTGGAGATTACCAGCCCAGTTCTGAATAAGCTACCCATCTACGCGGGTTTTCACGTTCCCGAGATCTGGCGTTATGATGGCAAACGACTTGTCATCCTCCACTTGCGCGGCGATGAGTATACCGAATATTCACAAAGCCGCGCCTTTCCCAAAGCCTCCGCGGCCGAACTGTCGCACCTGGTTCAACGGAGCATGTCGCTAAGAAGCCGGGAGTGGTTGCAGGAGCTTCGGAGCTGGGTCCGGCAACTCCAGTGAGTTACGGTCATGCCTTTGCGCTTGGTCCGGTGCACGAGGTGTTATCCGCCTCCGAGCGCCTCACCGATCTAATTGGTACAGCTATCCTGCATCAAGCGCGGCAACGGCGGAAGAGTTGATCCAGCAGATTGATGGCGAGGTCGATCTCCTCGTGGGTCATGATAAACGACGGGGCCAGCGTAAACACGTTCTTGTAATAACCGCCGACGTCGAGCACCAGTCCGTACCTGCGGCCGCCCACGCGGAGGTCGCCTTTCAAGCCTTCGGCGAAGATACGATCGGTCAGGTCTCGGTCAGGGGTGAAGCCATCTTCCTTGCACACCTCGATACGCAACGCCAGGCCCAGGCCGTCCACCTGCCCGATCACGCCCGCATGCCGGCCCTGCAACTCTCTTAAGCCTGCCAGAAAATACGCTCCCTTCTCGTTCACCAGCGTCTCGTAGTCTTCCTCTTCCATCATCTTGAGCGCTTCGAGGGCAACGGCGGTACCCAGCGTGTTGGAGGAGAAGGTGGAATGCGTTGACCCAGGCGGAAAGAGTTCGGGAGTGATCAGCTCCTCCCGCGCCCACAGTCCGGAGATCGGATTGAGGCCATTGGTAAGGGCTTTGCCGAAGACGATGATATCCGGCGTGATGCCCAAATGCTCCACCGCCCAGAACTTCCCGGTACGGTAGAAGCCCATCTGGATTTCATCATCGACGATGAGGATGTGATGCTTACCGCAGGTCTCCCTCAGTCGCGCAAAATATTCGGCCGGGGGAATGACGTAGCCGCCGGTTCCCTGCACCGCCTCGATGTAGAAGGCGCCGTATTCGGCGGACTGCGCTTTGGGGTCCCACACGGAGTAGTACTCGGTCTCAAACTGCTTGGCGAACTGGCCATGGCAATAGAGGTCACAGGTCTCACGCTTCATCCCATAAATGCAGCGAAAGCAATAAGGATAAAACACAAACTGGGCGCGGTCACTGAAGTGACCGTAGCGCCGCCGGTAGCGGTAGCTGGAGGTAATGGCGGAAGCACCGAGCGTGCGTCCATGGTACCCCCCCATGAAGGCGAACATCAGGTTCTTGCCGGTGTAGTTCCGCACAATCTTGAGCGAGTCCTCAATGGCCTGCGACCCACCCACATTGAAGTGCACACGTCCCTTGACGCCAAAACGCCTCTCGCAGTACTGGGCGATGCGCGCTGCCACCTCCACCTTCTCGGCGTGGAGGTACTGGCAGGCGAGCTGGGGCAAATGGTCCACTTGCCGTTTCAGCGCATCGTTCAGCCGCCTGTTCTTGTAACCAAAACTGGCCGCGGAATACCACATCTGCAGGTCGAGGTAAGGCGTGCCTTCATCGTCATACAGGTAGCTGCCTTCGCAATCCGCAAAGACCTTAGGGGGTTCCAGATAATGGACCGTGTCACCAAAGGAGCAGTACTTGCGCTCCAACTCCAACAATTCGGCTGTCTTGGTTGTTGTATCGGTACTTGTCAAGTTACTGATGCCTCCGCAAAAGTCGGAAAGTCGAAAGCTGAAGGTCGAAAAGCAGAGCGCCCACGCCGCATGCGGTTCGTGAATGCAGTCTTCAGCCTTCAACCGCAACTGCGATCTTCATCCCGTGACTTTTGACCTTCGACCCTCGACTCTCGACTTGTTCCTCCAGCGCAGCCTCAACATCTGCGAACGTCTCAAAGGGATGGTAGCCAATGCCAGCCTCGCGGCAGTGGACAAGCAATTGCCGTTTGGCAAAGATCAAGTCGGATTCCTCTACGGCGAAGCAATCGGAAAGGCCATCGCCGATGTAGATGATCGGCCGGTGCTTGTGGCCCAGCCTGCGGATAATGCGCGGCTTGCAGGTAGCGCAGCCGTGCCCACAGGGCGGGCTGCAGTTCGGGAAAGAGGCCGTCAAGCGACGCCCCTCAAATTCCAGCGCACTGGTAAAGAGATGGGAGCCGTTCCGCAGTTCGCCGTTGACCCCGGCGTGTCTCAGCACACGGCGAACGACGTAGTCGAAGCCATCGCTGAGAACGTAGAAAGGCACAGCATGCTTTTGGGTAAAACGGTAGAACCTGGAGAAGTGGGGGTCGATCCCGATCGAATCTATCAGCGTGTTCAGCTCTTTTTCGGTCGTCTCTACCAGGGCCATCTGCCGTTCCAGACACTCTCGGGAACCGATCAGGCCCTGCACCCACGCCTGTTCAACCTCGCGCCAGGAGGGATGTGCGAGCTGGGTGAGGATTTCATCGGTCACATCAATATCGGTGATCGTCCCGTCGAAGTCGCAGAAAACGATAGGGCCGTTTTCCGAGATTGTTCCTCGTCGCCTGCAAATTGCCATCGGTTAGGTAATCCTTTCGCCAGAAGGTTGCGAAATGTGAATAGTGAATTGTGAATGGAGAATTGCGAAGACCCGCTGAACCGTTGATTTGCTTGGTGTGCTTTCACCATTCACTCTTTACAATTCTGCGAACTAGTTTTGCCGCTCATCGAGCAACCGTTTCGGCTTCCTCCGGTGCTCCAATGCACTCGCGGGCAGAAACCTGAAAGCCAGCTTGTACATTCCGCAGACTTGGTTTGCCCAGAGGTCCGGGTAACGTGATTCCAGGTTTCGGCGAACTGCTTCCTCCACCCAGCGCGTGCTGGTGCCATTGCTGAGCTCCAGACGAAACTCCAGGATATCGTGCAAGCCTTCCTGCCGGACTGCCACTTGCCAACCCTCAGAGATTCCCTTTACGTCGTGCAATACTCTCTCGAAGATTTCCGGATGCAGGTTGCCCGCACCCATCACCACCATCTCGTCGCGGCGGCCTTTGATCTTGCTGATGCGCCGGAGCGGCGCGCCACACGAGCACGGTTCATCGATGAAGCGCACGACATCCTGCATCCGGTAACGGATGAAGGGCTGAGTCCGCCGGGAAAGCGTGGTGACCACTAGTTCTCCATACCCTTCGTCGTCCGGATCCACAATCTCGAAGAGAAAGTTGAACTCGTCCAAATGATAGCCGTCGCGCCTCTGACACTCCATGCCCAGACCGCCGCCGGCCTCAGTTGATCCGTAACCCAGAATCACAGGTGCCTGCCAGACTTTCTGGACATAATCCCGATATACGTCGGTCATGCGGTCCCCCGCTGCCACCATGAGCTTCATCGGGACGATGCCTTCTCTTTCTGCAATCTCCGTCAGGCTGACGAGCCAGGTCGGGTCGGCGATGATAACGTTGTATCGATAAAGAGCCAAGCGAGGATACAAGTCCCGCGGTGTCGGCTTGCCCACGGCTGAGCAGAATACTTCCATGCGTTTGCAGCCCAAAAAGGTAACCCAGCTGCTCAGCCAGTACCCTGGATCGAATGTGCAGACCACCCGGTCACCCGGACGCACTCCGTTTTCCCACAGGGCTGCGGCTTCGTAGCGCCCGGCGAACTCCAATTCGTCGTAGGTGAAGTAGACTCGTTTTGGCGCTCCCGAAGTACCGGTGGTCTCAAAGACGGTTTGCGGTGCGCGACAGAGAAAATCTTTTGCCGGAAACCTCAAGAGGTCATCGGGCGTAGTGAAGACGTCGCGGAGATCCCCCGGCCCTTGTACCCGAGCCGGGTCAATCCCGCGCTCCTGCAACTTACGGCCAAAGAAGCTCTGGTGTTTTGCGGCGTATCGAACTGCCTGACGAAACGCATCCCTTTGCAGGCTGCGGATGAGCGGACGCGGGGTTGCCTTGCCCCAACGCACCAGTTTCGGAACGGACTTGCCGATCATGACGCGCTCAAGGAGATTTCGAAGATTATTCAGCATTGGCTTATCGTCTGCGATCAGAGTGTAGCGCAGAGTTTCCCGCTCTTGGAAACTCTGCGGCCCCTTTTGTTTAGGAAGAGCCGCAGGGTTTAAAGGCAAAACTCTGCGCTACCCTCTACCCGCCTCACATCAGGTAAGAGGATTCGTTGAGACAAAGTCCTGGGCACGCCAGCAAGTCGATGTAGCTCGCCTTTTCAAGAAGCGCCCGGCCAACCTGGGCCACAGCATACGCTGCATCGGGTCGCGCCAATTCCTTTGCCCGTCGCGCCATGTCCGCGCGCTTCTCGGCGCTGCGCAAGAGCGGCAAAACGATCTGCGGGATCTCCTCGCTGCTGGGGGCGTGGAGAGCGACGCCCTGCTGGACAAGATGCCGGACGTGGCGCTGTTCCGGCCCTGGAATAGGATGGGTCAAAACCATGGGCAGCCCGGCAGCCAGCGCTTCGGAAGTCGACAACCCTCCCGGCTTGGTCACAAGCAGGTCTGCCGCCGCCATCAATTCAGGAACGTTCTCGATCCATCCCAAAGCGTGCAAGTCCAAAGTGACCTTCCCCTGCAGACTCTTCAACCTAGCCCGCATCTCTCCGTTGTGACCGGCAACAGCGATCACCTGCAAGGGCAGCCCGCAACGCTCCAGACCGAGAACAACCTCGTCCAGCGGCAACGGGCCCATCCCGCCGGCCATCACCAGGACCACAGGCCGCTCCGCAGCCAAGCCCAATGAGCGCAAGATCTCGGGCTTGTTATGCGGCGAAGCAAAGACCGGATCGATAGGTATACCACACACTAAAATACGGTGAGGAGAGATTCCCCATCTGATCAACTCGGACCTGGCCGCTGCGCTTCCCACGCAGTAGAAGTCGATCTCGGGCTGCACCCAGGGCGGCTCAGTTTGGAAGTCCGTCTGCACCGCCAGCAGAGGGGTGTTCAACCAACCTTTTCGCTTACCCAGAGCGGCAATCTCCGCTGCTCCAATCTCGGTCACAATAAGCAAATGCGGAGTAAAGCTGCGAAGCTCCCGGAGGACCTTGCGGCAGCCCCAGCGAAAAACCCAGCGGGGTGCCGTAGCGCGGTGATTGTTCCGGTGCCGCCGTTCGTACAGCCGTCCCCAAAGCTCCGGAGCATGGCGTAACATCCACCAGTAGGGATACACGTAAAGCCAGCGGAACCAGGGCTGAGCGTAGTTGATCGCGTCGAACACGCGTACCTCGACACCGCCGCCTCCCTCTTGGAGGGCGCGCGCGATTACCGAAGAGGCGCGAACATGGCCTGAACCAATACCGAGGGTGAGGATTGCAATTCGCTTCATAAAAGGCAGTTGCCCAGAACGGTTACCCTTCAAACTTCCGCACTACCAGCACTGCGTTGAGGCCACCAAAGGCAAAGGAGTTGGAAACGGCCACGCCGACTCTCGCCTCCCGGGCCTGATTGGGAACATAATCGAGATCACACTCCGGATCGGGCTTCGTATAGTTCGCCGTAGGAGGAATGATCCCTTGCTCCAGCGCCATGACGGTGGCAACCAGTTCAATGGCTCCCGTAGCCCCCATCGCGTGGCCGTGCATCGACTTGGTAGAACTGATGGCCACCTTTCGGGCGTGCTCTTTGAGGGCTTCCTTGAGAACCTGTGTTTCGGTGACGTCGTTTAAACGCGTACCCGTGCCGTGAGCGTTGACGTAGTCCACTTGCTCGGGTTTAACGCCCGCTTCTTCAAGAGCCATCTCAATGGCGCGCACCGGACCTTCGACAGAGGGCTGGGTAATGTGGCTGGCATCTGACGTGATGCCGTAGCCGGCGAGTTCCGCGTAGATCTTGGCTCCTCGCCGGCGGGCATGCCCCAGCTCCTCCAGCAGCAAAACTCCAGCCCCTTCTCCCATCACCAATCCTTCGCGGTCAGCTGAGAACGGGCGACAGGCGCGGGACGGGTCACCGTTCCCCGGGGCCAGAACCCGAACCGACTCCCAGGAGCGAATCATCCCATAAGTAATGGGAGCATCGCTTCCACCAGCCAGCATGAGGTCCGCCAATCCGAACTTGATGAAGTGGAAAGCTTCGCCTATGGCGTGCCCGGCCGAAGAGCAGGCCGTCGAGGTGGCCAGCGAAGGTCCCTTGGCGCCGAATTCCATGCAGATCTGAGAGGCGGCGGCGTTGTGCATCATCTTTGGGATCGTGAAGGGGTGCAGACGGGTCGCCTGTTTGGCGTAAAGATTGTAAAAACCGGACTCCAACGTGTTGGCGCCACCTATGCCGGACCCCATCGCTACCCCGAAGCGCGTCTGCTCCTCTTCCCGTATCTGGAGACCGCTGGACTGCATGGCTTCGCGAGCGCCGACCAGGCCGAACTCGCAGAAACGGTCTATGAAATCCAGCTGCTTTTGCGGGAAGTAGTCGGTGGAGCGATAGTCCGGGACCTCACCGGCGATCTGTACGGTCAGGCTCGACGGATCGAACTGGGTGATGCGCCTGACGCCCGAATGAGCAAGGACAAGATTGTCGAAAAAGCTTCGAACGTCTCTGCCCGTGGCGGCAATAACACCCAAGCCGGTGATGGCTACTCTTCTCACACTGACTCCGACCTTGTTCGAGAGACGGCCCGGCGCCGTTTACCATGACCCGACCCGCTCTCCGAAGGCTGTACCGAAT
This sequence comes from Terriglobia bacterium, assembly GCA_035490955.1. Lineage (GTDB taxonomy): Bacteria > Acidobacteriota > Terriglobia > UBA7540 > UBA7540 > DATJKY01. Next base: position 8,057 of record DATJKY010000421.1, read on the forward strand.
GATGAGCTTGCCCTTCCGATGGCTCGCCGGGATCCACGTTGGGTACGGCGACTCGCCGAATTATGCTGGAACGGCGCTAGGCTTCACTGTGCGCCATCGCCACGAGATCCGAGACGTCCCTGCCCTCGAGCGCCCGGTTCAGGCCGTCCACAACCTGAGCCACACTTCTCATGTTCTGCGCGATGCTGTCCGGGATGTCGATTTTGAACTCCTCCTCGATAGCGAACAGGATATTGACACCGTCCAGCGAGTCGACTCCCAGCTCCGCAAAAGTCGAAGCGGATTTCACTACGCCCGGTTCAAGATGTTGCTCGCGCTCGATAATCTGAATCACCTTCTGTTCAATGTTCATCGGTTCTCCTTATCTGTCTAATCTGACCTTTCTACCCCGAGACCCATCCACGGTCTCAAGAAACCGTTCCAACCGGATCAGGCGCCGCCAAGCTGGCCACCGCCTGAAGTAGATCGCCGAATCGAAAGGGCTTCTCAAGCAGGGCGCCAGCGCCTAATTCCAGAGCCGCCCTCCTCTCCAAGCCGCTCATGAAGGAAGAAATCAGAATGACTGCAGGCTTCGAAGCCCGCTTGCCTAGATCCCGGAGCAGTTCCAGGCCGGTTCCATCCGGCATACGAAGGTCGGCAATCACGATGCCGTAGTCGCCGTGCTCACCCAACTCCCGGCGTGCGTCCGTCACGTTCTCCACCGCCTCCACCGCGTAATCGCTTCCTGAAAGCACCTCACACAACAGGTTGCGGCTTTCCTTATCGTCCTCGACCACTAGAATCTTCATCGAACCCTCAGTCGCTCTCGGCACAGGTCATAACGGAGTCGATTTCAGCCTCCCT
>DATJKY010000422.1:0-9121 GCA_035490955.1 Terriglobia bacterium
CGTGAGCGAAAGAGTTCAGGAAGACAAACGATCTTCGCTCCAGCGCGCGCTGCCTCTTGCACACTCGCCACCGCATGCTTCAGGTTTTCCGTCGGGTCGGGCGCGCATGCCATCTGCACCAAGCCTACCGTGAATTTGCTCGTCATCGTCACGAGACTACACAAGTCCGCATGCTTTGCCAAGCGCCGTGCGCGTTGGCCTGGGCTTTGCTGGATCGCCCCCTTTTGGGGCTCAATGCATCCACCGCCGGTGTTCAGCAGAGGATATGGGTAAAAGACCAGCCCTGGGGAGGGTGGCGAACCCACAGTCGCCGGAGAACCGGGCGAGGGGGTTCAGCCGGCTGTTCTCGAAGCAGGCAAGGGGCGCCGCGGCCTAAGACACGGCGCCAAGTATTTAGCGGTGTGCGACACCGGACTTTTAAGTATTTCTTCCGGCGGGCCGGCAGCTACTACGTAACCGCCGGCATCGCCTCCTTCGGGGCCGAGATCAATAATCCAGTCAGCGGTCTTCAGCACATCTAGGTTGTGCTCGATAATCAGAACGCTGGCGCCGGAGTCGATCAGCCGGCTGAACGCGGCCAAGAGCTTGTTAATGTCATCGAAATGCAGGCCGGTTGTGGGCTCGTCGAAGATGAACAGCGCGTTCTTGGCGGCGCGTTGAGCGAGGTGTGCCGCCAGTCGCACGCGCTGCGCCTCGCCGCCGGAGAGCGTGGTAGCGGACTGCCCCAGACGCACGTATCCCAGTCCCACTTCGTCGAGCACCCTGATTTTCTCCACCACCTTGGGAGCGCCTGAGAAGAAGGCCATCGCCTCCTTCGCTGTCAACTGTAGGACCTCGTGGACGTTCTTGCTCTTATAGAGGACCTCCAGAATACTAGGCTTAAAGCGCCGTCCCCGGCACTCCTCGCAGACCAGCTCAACGTCGGCGAGAAATTGCATTTCGACGGTCACTGTGCCGTCACCCTGGCACCTTTCGCAGCGGCCGCCCGGAAGGTTGAAGGAGAAGTGACCCGGCGTGTAGCCGCGCCTGCGGGCCTCCGGCGTAGCCGCAAAGAGTTCCCGTACCGCGTCGAACGCCTTGATGTAAGTCACGGGATTCGAACGAGGCGTCCGGCCCAGGGGCGACTGGTCAACGAGAACGACATCCGCCAGGGAGTTCGCGCCCTCCAGGCGTTCGTATTCGGCGCGCGGCACCGCGAGACCCAGGCGGGAGGCGAGGGCGTTATAGAGCACATTGTGCACCAGAGTGGACTTGCCCGAGCCGGAAACCCCGCTGATGCATACCATGAGGCCCAAAGGAATATCCACGTCGATAGATTTCAAATTATGCTGGCGCGCGCCGCCCAGCCGCAGCCATTGCTTTCCGGGCTTGCGACGGTCATGTGGAACAGGAATTCGAAGTTCCCCAGAGAGGTAGCGCCCAGTCAGGGAATCAACGTCCGCGATCATACCCGCGAGGTTGCCACTGTAGACCACGCTGCCGCCGTGTTCGCCTGCGCCAGGACCAAGGTCGAGGATCTTGTCAGCCTCGCGCATCATTGCCGGGTCATGTTCGACCACCAGGATGGTGTTTCCCAGATCGCGCAGACTCTTCAGGATTGCGATCAGCCGCCCGGTGTCGCGCGCGTGGAGCCCTATCGAAGGCTCATCCAGGACGTAGAGCGCCCCGACCAGGTTCGAACCCAGTGAAGTCGCCAGTTGAATGCGCTGCGCTTCGCCGCCGGAGAGGGTGGAGGCGAGACGATCGAGGGTGAGATACTCCAGCCCCACTTCATAGAGGTATTTCAAGCGGGAGCGGGCCTCTTCAAGCACCTTGTCTGCCACCGCTTGCTGGCCGGGCGAAAGGCGAAGCTGATTGAAGAAGCGGTAGGCCTCCTGGATCGACATCCGGCAGACATGCGCAATCGACTTCCCCCCCACGGTCACGTTCAAGGCCTCGCGCCGCAAGCGACAGCCCTGGCACTGGAAACACAACGTGTAGCCTCGGTACCGGCTCAAGAACACGCGAACATGGAGTTTGTACTTCTTCCGCTCCAGGTACTCGTAGAAGCCCCGGATGCCTTTGAACGCGTCGTCACCATCCACAACCCACCGGCGCTCCGCAGCCGTCAGGCGATGATAAGGCACGTCGAGGGGGACGCCCCGAGCACGGGCCGCTCGTTTCATCTCGTTGTAATACATCCGGTATCGCGGCTTGGTCCAGGGCTCCACCGCACCCTCCGCGAGCGTCTTGTTCTTGTCAGGGATCACGAGATTAACGTCAAAGTCGATGGTGTTGCCGAACCCCTGGCAGCGCGGGCAGGCTCCAAACGGATTGTTGAAAGAGAATAGGCGCGGCTCCGGTTCCTGGTAGGTGATCTGGCATCGTTTGCACTCGAAGCGCTCGTTGAAGACCAGGCGTTCGGGCTGCTGGCGAAGTAGGGGCACCCCTTGTGAGTGCCCTGGTATTGTTCCTTCGCGAAGCGCCTCCTGCGGTGCAGGCGCCGGGGCAGTCACGAGGGCTGCCCCTACCTCGGGTTGGGTGACATCCGGTGTGGCACGGTGAAGCAGCGCCTCCCCCTCCACTACGTTCAGGGCAGGCTCTTGTAGATGCCCTGGTATTGTTACTTCGGGAAGCGTATTCTGCGGTGCAGGCGCCGGGGCAGTCACGAGGTCCGCCGCCCCTGCCTCGGGTTGGGCGGCCACCAACTCCAGGATAGCTTCTCCGGCCTCGCGGTAGCATAGCTCCACCGAATCGATCAGACGCTGCCTGATTTCAGGGCTGATGGCGAGCCGGTCCACCAGGATGTACACGGGACGAGAAAAGTCGACGTTCAGCAACGATTCCGGAGTGGAAAACTCAAACACGGTCCCGTCCTGATATAGGCGCGAGAAGCCTTGCTGACGAAGAGAAAAGAGTCTTTGCTTCAGGGAATCGTCAGGATGCGCGGTGCCGGACGCGGCACCCGCCGGTTCACGGACCGGCGATTCCTTCATGACTTCCGCTTTCAATCGAAATAATAAGTAAAACCGGCGGCCGGACTTCATCGACAAGACGCGATCGGCAATTTCATCGACGCTGTCCTTCCGTACCACTTCGCCGCACTGGTGGCAGGTAGTGACGCCCACGCGAGCGTAAAGCAGACGCAGGTAATCGTAGATCTCCGTTGCCGTTGCCACGGTGGAGCGCGGATTGCGAGTAGTATTCTTCTGCCGGATGGCAACCGCCGGCGCGATGCCGCTTACCTCCTCCACATTGGGACGCTCCATCCTCTCCAGGAACTGGCGGGCATAGGCGGAGAGCGATTCCACGTAGCGCCGCTGACCCTCCGCATAAATCGTATCGAAGGCGAGGCTGGACTTGCCGGAACCGGAAACACCGGTAATGACCGTTATGCGGTTATGGGGAATTTCACAGTCGATGTTCTTGAGATTATGGACCTTTGCTCCCCGGACGACGACTGACTCCAGCCCCTCGTGTCCATTCTGGGCGTGAAAGGCGTCAGGCTGTGCCGGCTCCAGAGGGGTGGGTGGTGCTGGTGCCTGCCTCGGGTCCAAGCGCGACTCCTCCAACACAACGGCGGAGAATCGAGCGGCGGTTTTGGCTCGAGCGTCTCTCCGGGAAGTAGAAACGGAAGTGGCGGCCTCCGCTCGGCGGTTGGCTTTCACCAAGTGGTCTCCCAGCACTGAGGCCACGAGACTGGGCGCGAAACAAACTTAACCGAGGCCCACTCACACAGCAAGGCTCGCGGCATCCAGCGCAATCTTCCATTATAGGTCTTAAGCTCTGCTTACGGCAAAGGGCAGAGCGCAGTCGCAGCACAGTTGCGGGTGGTGATCAGTTTTGCCCCGGTAGCGGCGAGTTTACCTCGCCACGTCGCGGCGTAAAGCTGCCTCTAAATCAAAGTGACCCACTGCCCGGCTCCGGATAATGACTCGTTATCGAGCGGCAGAATCCCAGCATGAGAATGGGAATGCGAAGGTTCACCCGGCTGACAAACAGATTTGGCAACAAAGTCGAGAACCACGCCTACAATGTGGCGCTGTGTGCATTATAATTTCGACTCGCATTCACCGGACGCTGTGGGTCACGCCAGCGATGGAGGCAGGCGTTTCGGGTCCAGGTTGGGGAGACCGAAGACATTGTTGCGTTGCTGAATTGAAAATTAGGGGAGACTCGCCGTAGTGGCTCACAAAATTGGAGTGATCTGCAAGAACTGCGGTGAAAGGATACAGATCGAGGATGAGTATATCCCAGGCATACGAGGTACAGACATAGCAGCAAGCCTTTATCAGCTGGCTGGAGGAAAAACCTTGGATTTTGTGAATAGGGCGTGGCAAAAAAAACTAAACTGCGAGAATCCTGATTGTCGGCAAACGCACGAGTACACAGCCAGCGATCTGCGACTTTACAATGACTAGGCCCTGAAAATGACACACCGAATCCAATAACCCCTCGCCAAGAGTCGTCCCACCGGCGGTGATATCTTTTTGACAATGACCTGACAATCTTATTACACCCGTCGGGCATGCGTCCTCCATCAAAGGTACCGACCGGTTAGAGTCTTGGCTCAAGTATCGGGAAAGACTCGATCGGCACGAACCCAAATTCCTAAGGAGGATGTTGTGAAAGATCTGTTGAATGGCTTGAAAGGAACGGCGGGCCGGCGAGCTTTCATCAAGAAGGGGCTGGTGGCGGCTGGCACGGCAACCGTCGGCACCGGGCTGTTGGCCAATGGCCTGTCCGTCTTCGCGGACGAGGAAAACGGGGAAGGTAGCGGCTCGCTCACCAAGGGAGACGCGGCAATTCTCAGGTTCCTGGCCGCGGCGGAAACAATCGAGAGCGATCTGTGGCTGCAATACGCCGAACTGGGAGGAGCGCAAACCCAACCCAATGGCCAGCCGGACAACGAACTGCCGGGGCTCCCCACCGGAGGAAGCGCGACCTATACCCTTAAACTTCAGAACCTCGATGGGGACATGCCACAGTATATCCACGACAACACCGAGGACGAGTTCAGCCACTGGTTCTTTCTCAACGCGTACCTGACTTCGAAGGGCGCGGACCCAGTGAACCTGGATCAGTTTCGCACTTTGCCGAGCAGCAAAGCGACGGGGGCCAACCAAATCGGACGGCTCACCAACCTCATGCAGCTCACTGTAGACACCACTTGGTATACCCGCTACCGCAGCCGCGACTTCAACCCCGACCTCGATCCCGGTCACAAGTTTGCTGAAGCGGTGGTAGGTTTAAGTAAGGGGCAGTTTCCAGCTATTCCCCGAACCGATGCCGACCTGACTCCTAACGACCACATCCAAGCGATCGCCAACACGGCGGGTTTCCACTTTGCTTTTATCGAACAAGGTGGCAGCAGCCTTTACCCAAAGCTGGCACAGAGGGTAACCAGTCCGGAGGTCTTGCGAATCCTGCTTAGCATCGGCCCAACCGAGACCTCCCACTTCCAGACCTGGCACGACAAGGCAGGCAATGCGGTTCAGCCTACTCTGGCTCCTCTGACCGACCCCACCAACGGGCTGTTCTTTCCCAACCTCAATGCCCGTGACTCGGAGGACTTTCAGGCCAACCTGATCATGCCGGAGCCCTGCCCATTCCTCAGCCGCAAGTTCCCGAGCGTCTCGATCATTCGCCCCACTGAGACCAAGGGGGCTGCAATGGACGCGGTCAAGGGCTTGACGGCCGACGGGCTTTTCATCGGCCAGTCGAAGCAGTTCTTTGAGCTCTTGCAAGATCTGGCATCGGATGCGGATCAGGCCCGACGGGGCGGGAATTAGGGACTGCTCACGAATCAGCTGCAACAGCCACGGGCGGGAAACTGAGAAAACCCGCTCCGTGCGAAGTGAACGGACGGACAGGGTAACGGGGAAGGGCTGGCTTTTCACGTTCGACCCAAGGCGCTCGCTTGACCCAATCCTGTCCGTTCTGCCTTAACCATTCTCAATCTTGAGGTGAGAGGTATTTCAAATGTTCGAAGGTTTGTTCCAACCGACGCACTTGATTTTCCTTCTGGCGATCGCTCTACTCATTTTCGGTCCGCGGAAGCTGCCTGAGCTAGGGCAGGGACTGGGAAAGGGCATCCGCGGTTTTAAGGAGGCGATCAGAGGAATCGACGAGGCTCCCGAGGGAAGCAGTGTAAAGACGAGAGAGTAAGTCAGTTCCTTCCGGTGAGATAATGGTCCACCAGTATGAATCGGCTTCATCGCTGGTACTGCCGATCGGACTTCTGGAAGCAGCACTTGGCTGAGAATCTCCTCCCCTGGGCTATGGGCGGGATCGATCTCGGGGAGGAGTTGCTGGAGGTTGGGCCGGGTCCGGGTCTCACCACAGACATCCTGCGACATCAATTCCAGAGGGTCACATCACTGGAGATTGACCCGCGCCTGGCGACTGCGCTCCGCCATCGTATGCAGGCGACTAATGTGCGGGTGCTGGAGGGCGATGCCTCGTCCCTACCCTTCCGGGACGGGTCCTTCTCGGGTGCCGTGGCCTTCACCATGCTGCATCATGTGTCTTCGGCCGCCATGCAGGATCGGCTTCTTGCCGAGGTGTGCCGCGTGCTGAGGCCTGGTGGGACTTTTGTAGGTTCGGACAGCCTGTGGAGCCGAATGTTCGAGATCTTCCATTGGTTCGACACGATGGTGGTCGTCGATCCGAACACCTTGGGCGACCGGCTCAAGGCGGCTGGATTCAACGAGGTGTCTATTGAAGTGGGGGAAAGAGCCTTCCGGTTTGCCGCGCGGCGTCCCGCAATGAGCAGTCTGAAGTCTATCAGTCCGAGTCCGGAGCCCGAGGTGGCCGATTGACACTTAGGCCTTATGACCATGGTATAATGACCATGATAAGGAGTTCGGAATGAAGAGAATGGCAGCGGGTTCCTTCAAGGCACATTGCCTTGCGGTCATGGACGAAGTACAGGCCAAGAGAGAGACGGTCGTGATCACCAAACATGGCAAGCCGGTGGCGAAGCTTGTTCCCGCCGATCAAGATACGGACGAGATTTACAATTTCCTCCGTGGCAAGGGTGCCATCACCGGCGACGTCGTTTCGCCTGCGATTTCCCCCGAAGAGTGGGGCAAGCTCAGGTGATTCTTGTCGACACCCACGTGGTCGTCTGGTTAGCCTTGGACCCGGGCCAGCTCTCCCGCCAGGCACGAGCTGCAATCGACAGAGCCCGCAAGAGTGGGGAAGGCTTGGCAATCTCCGACATCAGTCTCTTGGAGTTGGCAACACTCGCGAGCAAGGGACGCATGGAACTCCACATCAGCCTGGAATCCTTCCTCCGGGAAGTGGAGGCCCGATTCGTTGTCCTTCCGATCAGTGGCCGTGCCTGTGTGCTCGCCCTGGAACTTCCACCGGCTTATCCTAGGGATCCGGCGGATCGCATTATCGGAGCTACTGCACTCGCCGAGGGGCTACCTCTGCTTACGGCCGATCGTGAGATCCGTCGATCGAAGGCGCTTCACACGATCTGGTGAGAGAACCCAGTGAATCTCAGTTCTCAGTCCCGTACTGCGGGGTGTCCCGCCTGCCGGGCGGGTGATTGGGGAAGTCCGGACAACGAAATAACGAGCAACTGACTCCCGACAACGGATGTTTAACAAGATGATTTCAACCTTCTCTTTCCCGACCCGGATTGTGTTCGGCCCCGGCGCCATCGACCACGTTGCGGAGGGAGCGCGCTCCTTCGGCATGAAGCACCCGTTGCTGGTTACTGATCCGGGTATCATCAAGACTGGACTGTTAGAGCGCCTGACGGCGCCCTTGAACAAGGCCGGACTGACCTGGGCTCTCTTCGACAGGGTGGAAAACAACCCCACTGAGGCGAGCGTGTTCCCGGGCGTTGACATTTTCCATGCTAAGCGTTGCGATGGTGTGATTGCCATGGGTGGCGGAAGCTCTCTTGATGCGGCCAAGGCCATCCGCCTGAAGGCAACGCACCCCTTGCCCCTGGAGGAATACGACGACGTCAAAAATGGAGCTGAACGAATCAGCGCCGATCTTCCGCCCATGGTTGCCATCCCGACTACTTCGGGAACAGGGAGTGAGGTGGGCCGCAGTAGCGTGATCACCCTGAAGTCCAACGCCCGCAAGACCGTGATCTTCAGCCCTCACCTCGTTCCCAGCGTGGCGATTGAGGATCCGGAACTGACGCTAGGTCTGCCTAGGCACCTCACGGCGGCCACGGGCATGGACGCCATGACTCACAACCTGGAAGCTTACTTGTCCGTGGGCTATCACCCGATGTGCGACAGTATCGCTCTCGCCGGCGTGGCGCTCGTGAGCAAGCACCTGCGCACAGCTGTCTACGACGGGTCGAACTTGGAGGCCCGCACGGAGATGATGGCGGCTTCCATGATGGGGGCGGTGGCTTTCCAGAAGGGGCTGGGTACAGTGCACTCGCTGGCGCACCCCCTCTCGACAGTGGCGGGCCTGCACCATGGGTTGACCAACGCCATCCTCCTGCCTCACGTCATGCGATTTAACATGTCGGTGGTGCTCGACCGCCTGGTCGACCTGGCGGCCGCGCTGGGCATGGATACTCGCAGCATGTCTCCCCACCGCGCTGCAGAGGCGGCGATCGCCGCCGTTGAGAAGCTCAACGCCGACATCGGCATTCCCAGGCGGCTGGGCGAGGTCAGGGTGACGCCGGAAATGATTCCGGTGATGGTGCCCAAGGCCATGGAAGACGGTTGCCACCGGTGCAATCCACGCCCCACGACGGCTCAGGACATGGAGGACTTATACCGGGCAGCACTATAGACGTTGCCAGGTCCTATCGGTAGACTTCGCGGTTCAAATGGAATACAGGGTCTTGAGATCCACGGAGAATCCTGGAAGCTTGTCAATGATCAGCGGCTGATCTTCCTGGAAGTATTGGAGAGGACGATCGGGATAAATCAGCTCAACCAGGCATTTTTCCAAATCGATCCACACCTGGATGACGCCGCTTTCTTGATACTCCCTCCGCTTGGCCTGGATCTGGCCCGGCCGGTCGCTGGGTGAGTGAATCTCAAACGCCACATCCGGCGCGAAGTCGATCTTCTCCGATGGTACTGTTCCCCCTGGGAAGCGTTCCCTGCGGACGAGTGAAGCGTCCGGCATACGCCAATTGCCCGAGGCCATG
>DATJKY010000423.1:0-15253 GCA_035490955.1 Terriglobia bacterium
AGCGGTTCAGGTTTCAGCCGGTAGAGACGGCGCTGTGCGTCCACCGTGGATTCCACGAAACCGGCCTCGCGCAGCACTCGCAGGTGCTTTGACACGGTCGGCTGCGGAATAAGAAGCTGACGCTCGATCTCTCCCACCGACTGTTGGGACGAGACCAGGAGGCTCAATATCGCGCGGCGGTTCGGCTCCGCAATGATTTCGAACACAGATTCCACCCTCTTGGTATACTCCATAGAGCATATGCGTGTCAAGGTATATTTCAGGCTGGGGGCCAAGGCAACGGTTTCAGTCGGCGTGCGGGATGCACCGCCTGACGGCGGAGCTGAAGAGACTGTGTGAAAACCCATCCCCCAGGGCTCTTTTCGTAGCGGCGGCCTTAGGCCGGCAAAGGTTTTTCAACAAGATGCCCGGCTGAAACCGGCGTCTACGACAAGCAAACTCGGGTTTCCACACAGTCTCTGAAGCCCCGCCCTGACTTTCCCCACAAATCGCCTAAAGGGGGGAAGACAGCAATGTAGAAACTCCGAGACCCACAACAAGACGTGCCCCTACAGCAGTACTAAGGACCATTCGCAATTAACAAGACACAGTCGAGGGCGGAAGCCAAAATCGGAAAAAACCGAAATCCAAAATCGAGTATACTCCTTGATATAGGAGCAGGGGCTCTGATGGCAAACGAGTTGGTTCAAATTCTTGGTGCCCGGGCGTCGGCTGGCGAGGGAAGCGAGGGCAGGGAATCACGAGGTAAGAACCCTGACTGGGACCCGCCTCACGACACCCCGCTGCCAACGCTCCCTACCGTGACGGTAACTAGTGGTGCCGCGACCTCCGAACGGACCTTCTACCTCGAGACCTTCGGGTGCCAGATGAACGTCCATGACTCGGAGAAGGTGTCGGGCGTGCTGATGAGTCGCGGTTACCGGCCGGTGGAGAACCACGAGGAAGCCGAGCTCATTCTTTACAATACCTGCAGCATCCGGGAGAAGGCGGCGCAGAAGGTTTTCTCGCGCCTGGGAACTTTCAAGAAAGGCCGTCACTACCGCCGGAGGATCATTGGGGTGTTGGGCTGCGTGGCCCAGCAGGAGGGGGAGGGCATTTTCGATCGCGCCCCGCAGGTGAGCCTGGTGTGCGGCTCGGCCAGTTACTCCAGGCTCCCCGAACTGCTGGCGCGACTGGAGACGGGCGACCGGCACGTCGCCGGGCTGTCGCTTGAGACTGACGAGTGTTTTGAGACCGAGCTGACCCGGCGCGATAATCCTTTCCGCGCCTACATCACCATTATCGAAGGCTGTGACAAGGAATGCGCCTATTGCGTGGTGCCCTCAACGCGCGGCCCGGAGCGCAGCCGGCCCAGCGAGAAGATCCTTGAGGAGTGTCGGCGCCTTGTGGACCGAGGCTACACGGAAATCCAGTACTTGGGGCAGAACGTGAACTCTTACCGCGATCCATCCCCGGCCCGCCTGAGCTTCGCGGAGTTGCTGGCACGCACTGCCGAGTTACCCGGTGTGAGGCGGTTGCGCTTCACGACCTCCCACCCCCGCGACTTCACCCCGGAGATCGTGCACGCCATCGAAAGCCACCCTGCCCTGTGCGATCAGGTCCACTTGCCGGTGCAATCGGGTTCGAGTCGCGTGCTGGCGCATATGTTGCGGGGCTATACGCGCGAGGAATACCTGACAAAAATCGATTGCATCAAGCGCGCAAGGCGTGCTATTAGCATCTCGACGGACATCATTGTGGGGTTCTGCGGCGAGACGGAAGAGGATTTCGGGGAAACGCTCTCCCTGCTCGACTTGGCGGAGTACGACCAAGTTTTCTCTTTCAAGTATTCTGCGCGGCCGAACACGGCGGCGCGAGAATGGAGGGACGATGTGCCCGAGGAAGAGAAGGGAAGACGACTCTCGGTTTTGCAGGTACGCCAGCGCGAAATTCAGTTACGGCGCAACCAGAACGCCATGGGACGCGAGTTTGAGGTTCTAGTGGAAGGCTTCCAGCCCAAGCTGCAACAGGCTGTGGGGCGCACCACGAGCAACCGGCTGATCAATTTCCCGGGTGAACCGGGCTGGATCGGGAGATACCTCAGCGTGCGCGTCACCGCTGCCGGGCCCAATAGCTTGATAGGTGTGAAGAGCTAGGTGATAGGTGCGAGGTGTTAGGTGCCGGGTGCAAGACCTAACACCTGGCCCATCGGGGGTGTCGGATGGAAGTCGAGATGAGGATCCGCGGCTTGATGATGGACCCAGTGACCAACATGCCCATTGTCATCCTGAAAGACGTCAACGGCGGATCGGTGTTGCCCATCTGGGTGGGCATCTACGAGGCCAACGCCATCGCCTTGGAGATCGAGAAGGTGACGACGCCCCGTCCGATGACCCATGACCTGATCAAGAACCTGCTGATGGGCCTCGAGACCCGGGTGCACAAAGTGGTGGTAAACGAGCTCCGCGACGACACCTTTTACGCGGTGATCTGGCTGGAAAGGGAAGGGCAGGCGATCTCCATCGATTCGCGCCCTAGCGATGCGCTGGCTCTTGCCCTGCGCGTCGATTGCCCCATTTTCGTGGAGGATGAAGTTCTGAAGAACTCCAAAGTGGCAGGCGCGGCGTCAGAGCGGGTGAACAACGAGGAGTTGCGCAAGTGGCTGGAGAACCTCGGCGACGAAGACATGGGGCGTTACAAAATGTGAGACTGACGTGACCACCGTTATCGCCATCGCGAACCAGAAGGGTGGCGTCGGCAAGACGACGACCGCCATCAACCTGGCCGCCGCGCTGGCTCGCAAGAAGAAGCGTACCCTGCTCGTCGACCTCGATCCCCAGGCCAACAGCACTTTAACCTTCTTTCCTGTAGAGGAGATAGCCCATTCCATTTACGAGGTTCTTGCCGACCACCAGATGACCCTGGCCGAGATCGTGAAACCCACCCGCACTCCCAACCTCTGCCTCGCCCCGGCCAAGATCGCCCTCGCCAAGCTTGAGGCTACGCTGATAGGCCAGTTCGACGCCCCCTTCCGCCTGAAGGACGCCCTGGCTCCGGTGCGCGACCAGTTCGACCTTATCGTGATTGACACTCCGCCGGCACTCGGCCTGATCACGGTGAACGCCCTGGTGGCCTCCACCCACCTGCTGGTCCCCATTCAGTCCGCCTACTACGCCATGGAGGGTAGCGACGATTTGCTGGAGACTCTAGAGCGCATCCGCGCCCGGCCCAACCCGGAGTTGCAATTGCTCGGCGTGGTGGTGACTCTGTTCGACCGGCGCACCAACCTTTCCCGTGACATCCATAAACAGGTCTGCCAGGTCTTCGGCGCCAAGGTGTTCAAGACGGTCATTGGCAAGAGCGTGCGCCTGGAAGAAAGCCCCGCCTACAAGGAAACGGTCTTCACCTTTGCTCCTAACTCCTCGGGGGCGCAGGACTACGAGAACCTGGCGCAGGAGGTGCTGCGTCGTGTCCGCTAGACGCGCTGGTTTGCCTCTGACGGTGAAGATGCGCCACGACTCCCACTACGTGGAGGAGATCATCGCGCGCAGCGGTGCCGCCATTGGCCGCATGATTCCCACCGAACAGCTCCAGCCGAACGCCGAGCAGCCACGCAAGGATCACGGGGATTTGCGCGAGCTGACTGAGTCGGTGCGGGAAATGGGAGTTCTCGAGCCGCTGCTCGTGCGCCCCCTGCGTGAGAACGGCCGCTTCCTCATTATCTCCGGGGAGCGCCGCTACCACGCCGCGCGCGCCGCCGGCCTCCTCGAACTGCCCTGCATCGAGAAGGACGTGAACGACGCTGAGACGCTGGAGATCGCCCTGATCGAGAATCTCCAACGTAAGGACCTGACGCCCTTCGAAGAAGCCGACGGCATACAAGCCCTGGCCGACCGCTTCGGCCTGGTACACGAGGAGATCGCCCGCAAGCTCGGTAAGGGGCGATCGTCGGTGACCGAGATCTTGAGCCTGCGCGCTATTCCCGACAACATCAAGGCACTATGCATCGAGAAAGGCGTGCTCTCCAAATCGCAGTTGCTCCAGGTGGCCCGCCAGGTAAGCGACGCCAAGATGAGGGACCTCGTCCGGCGTTTTGCCTTGGGCACCCTCAGCCGCGAACAGGCGCGGGCCGAGCGCAACCCCGACAAAAGACCTGCCCACTCCAGTTTCAGATTTGTGCCTCCCGCCAAGGATTTCAAGTTGACCCTGCAGTTTCGCAAGAGGAACGTAGCACGAGAGGAAGTTATTCAAGCCCTGCGGCAAATCCTCGAAGCCATCGAGAATGACGAGGCGGCAGGGAAAGTCGAGAGTTGACGGTCAACAGTCGACAGTAAAACCGAGTCTATCTGTGGATGGCGGACTGCTTTTTGTCTACGGTTCGTTGCGTCGAGGTTTCCGGGCACAGGGCTTGATGCGCCGCGCAGGTGGGCGCTATCTCGGCAAGGCAAAGGTGCGGGGCAGGCTCTTCAACCTAGGTGAATTCCTCGGCGCGGTGAAAGCGCCCTTCAGTTCGGCAAGGGTCCTGGGGGAGTTGTACTATCTCCCCAGCGCTGCCCAAGCTCTCAGGTCTCTCGACCGCTACGAGGGGATCGGATTCAGACGCGAGGTCACTGAGGTCGAGTTGCAGAGCGGCAGGCGGGTGCCGGCATGGATTTACTGGTTGAAGCGGGCGCCGGCGTCGAGACATCAGATTCAGAGTGGATCGTGGAACTGACGCCCGCGCAGATCTCGATGTTGGAGAGGATTCTTAACGCTGGGTTCAGGTTCGTAGCCGTCGAGCGCGCGGAGCGGTACCTGGGCGTGGAACGCGAAGGGTTCGTCGCACTGCTCGAACCTGCCGACGGCCGGATCAAGCTCTTCGGCCAGGTTGGATATCTGATGAGCACAGGTATAGGCATGCTGGTCGAGGGAAGGGGAGGGAAGTGCTTTGTACGGCACGACCAGTCCTTGCGCGCGACGCCGGAAATGCTGGCTGGATACGAGAAGTTCAAGAAAGAGCTCAAGGAAATCGTCGGGGGCTGAGTCTGGGAAAACCCGAGTTGCCCCTTGTAGAGGCCGGCTTCAGCCGGGCGTCTTGTTGGAAGAGGGAGCTGATGTCTTCGCGCCCCGCGAAGAAGTTTTGGGATAAGTGGTATAGAGGAGGTAGGTTGATGTCCGGAGTGCATGACGTGTTGGTGGTGGGGGCAGGACCCACTGGCTTGGCGTGCGGTATCGAAGCGGCGCGGGCCGGCCTGAGTCTGCTGATCGTTGAGAAGGGCTGCCTGGTGAACTCGTTGTTTACCTATCCGCCAGGCATGACTTTCTTCACCAGTCGCGAGCGTCTGGAGATTGGGGAACTGCCCCTGCCCAGCGTCAACGTAAAGCCAACGCGCGCTGAGGCGCTGGAGTACTACCGTCGTGTGGCTGAGACATATCGCCTCCCCATTCACTATCAGGAAAGGGTGATCACGGTGGAAGCCCCAAACGGTATCTTCCGCGTAGGCGTCGAAGATGCGCATTCCAGACCGAAGAACTACACAGCGCGTCGCGTGATCATCGCGACTGGATACTACGACATACCCAACCTGCTGAATATTCCAGGTGAAGATCTGCCCAAAGTCTCGCACTACTACACTGAAGCGCACGCCTTCTACCAGCGTAAGGTGGCCGTGATCGGCGCCGCAAACTCCGCTGCCGTCGCTGCCCTGGACCTTTGGCGGCATGGAGCGGAGGTAACGCTAATCCACCGCGAGCCTGAGCTGAGCCGGCACATCAAGTATTGGATCAAGCCGGACCTGGAGAACCGCATCAAGGAAAACTCCATTGGGACGCTGTTTGAAACGGAGGTGAAAGAGATTCACCAGGATTGGATCTGCGTACAGCGAAAAACGGGCGAGGTCCTTCGCGTTGCGAATGACTTTGTGTTTGCCTTGACCGGTTATCGCCCAGACTTTGAGTTTCTGGAAGGCGCCGGAGTTCAGGTTGATTCGCAGACCCGGAGGCCGGCGTGCAATCCTGAGACCCTGGAGAGCAACGTGCCCGGCCTTTATTTGGCTGGGGTCATCATCGCCGGCATGGATACCAACGAGATCTTTATTGAGAACGGTCGCTTCCATGGCAAGCAGATCATCGCGGATATCAGCAGGAAAGTGCAGGAGGAGGTTCAGGCAGGCACGCTGGCAGCGCCGGCCTTGTAGCCGGAACAATGCAAAACTGGCAGCCGAGGATATTGGGGATAGTGGGGATCGGTGGCAGCGAGCTTGCATTGGTAGAAAATGGAGCCACGGTCGGAGCGTACAAGTCGGGCGTTCCGGCATGAGCCGCAGAGACCCACCTCCCGATCCTCAGGCTGAGTTTCCATCGAAGAAGCCGACAAGTCGCAACCTCGCCAAGGGTGGAATAGAATAGCATGCCGAAATGAAAGACAGGATCTACCTCGCGATTTTTCTGCTGGGTGCCGGGGTGCTGCTTTACGCTGGCCGGGGTCTGATTGCCAGGTCAGTGATCGTGACGGCCGGTCTCACCTTTGCCGGCACCACCGCCGCCGGAGTTTTTGGGCTGGCGCTCTACCGGGTGCAGATCGAGCTGCGGGCGAGCCGAATGGAGCTGGCACGCAAGCAGGCGGAGCTGAACTTCGCCCACGAAGTGCAAAGAGCCCTCTTTCCGCGACAGTTTCCCTCCGACAGCGGCCTGGAGTTCTCTGCTATCTGTGTGCCTGCCAGCGGTATCAGTGGGGACTATTACGACGTGTTGCAACTCCCCGGCGGTCGGCTGGTCTTCGCCGTGGCTGACATCAGCGGCAAAGGGATTTCGGCGGCCATCCTGATGTCGAACGTGCAAGCCGTGCTGCGCACTTTGGCGGAAGCCGGCCGCTCGCCTGCCGAGGTATGTTCGCAGCTCAACCGCCACCTCTATCGGGTTACCGATGACTCTTGGTTCGCTACATTTTTCTACGCGGAGTGGAACTGCGGCGACCGAACACTCACCTATATCAACGCCGGTCATACGACACCTGTTTTGTGGGGCTCGTCGCGTGGACAACAGCTGAACGAAGGCGGCGTGCCACTCGGGATCTTCCCGGACTCCGAGTTCAGGGTGGGCAAGGTGGAACTTCAGCCTGGCGACCTGATGGCGGTCTACTCCGACGGCGTTACCGAAGCCGGGGTCCGGCGGGGAGAGCAGTTTGGTGAGGCTCGGTTGGAGGCCTTGGTCACCAGGCACGCTCAGAAACCCCTGGAGGAAATCCAGCAGCAAGTGCTGAAGGAGGTCCGTAAATGGTCGGGAGAAGAGCCCGAAGATGATGTGACGCTGCTGCTGGTGCGGGCTAAGGAAAACGGCAAGGAGGGGCGATGAATATCAACGGGTTCAGTCTGCGTGATCATCTGCGGTTGCTGGCGCCGTTGTTTGGCCTTATCGGCGCCGTCTGGGCACTTCGGCTCGTGCTGGCTGCGATGGGCGCTTCCCGCGTCGTGCTCAACATTTGCAGCGTCACCACCGCCAGTGCGGTGACTGTTCTGCTAGCGGTCCTACTTATCCACGGCCGGCACCTCGGCGGCTACGCCAACGTGGTAGCAGCAATCTTCCTGCTGGAATGCTGGGAGCAAGGATTGATCAGCGCCGCCATCGCCTTCGGGGCCCTGACGGGTACCCAGAACGTCTACAGCGCGCCGGAATTCTCCTTCGGTCTCTCCCCTGTACGGCACATCCTCGGTCACCTCAGCTTCGGAATAGGCATGGGCACCCTGTTCGGTTCCGCCACGGGCTCTTTGTTGCTATGGCTGCTTCGCAAGTTTGTGCCGGTCGGCGCTGGCCGGTGAGACGGCCTCTGATCTTCCACCCTTCGCTCGTTTCACGGGACCTGATCGCAATCGCCTGAGTAGGCGGATCTGGCCGGCGTGGTAAACGTCATGGAACGCCACGCCGTAGATGTGAGCCGGTGGTACTCTGTGGCTTCGCTTCTGTGCCCATTCAAAAACGGCCTCACGCAGCTTCTGGTGTTCCTGTTCCAGAAGTAGCTTGTCCTCGAGCCACGCCTTCTCCTTGTTGTGGGCGGTGGGAGACGGGCGCACAAACCAGTTGCTTCCTTCGCAGGCAAAGGATCCTCTCAGATCACCACGCAGCCTCCGTCGCACCACGTATTTCCAGTATGCGGCGTGCACCGCTATTTCCCAGATATTGTGCCTGCCGGGTGCCGGCCTCCACGCCGCGTCCTCGGCACTCACTCCTCGCAAGGACTGCCGCAGATTTGGACCATGCCAGGCTTTCCGGTTGTAGCCGGAATCTATGATCTGCAATAGCAAAGGGTCCGACAAATGGGTGTCGCGCTTCATTTTCCACTCCAGCTCGAATGCTAAATGGAGCCTCTTAAGTTGGCGCGCATTGTTTATCAGGGTATGGCTTCAGAGGCTGCGGAAAAAGTGTTGTGGCGCGCTCCGAAAGGGCGGGCTTTTCAGCCCCGCCCTTCCGAGGCCCTGAATAGCGTTTTTCCGCAGCCTCTTGAGCCGTACCCCACGGGCGGGGAACATAGTGCGGGCTTTGGCCCTGATCAGCGGCTAAAGCCGCAGCAATCGACTGTCCGCCAACGCCACGGCTGAAGCCGGCTGAAGCCATGCCCTGATTCACAGACAACACCCGATGCGCAATTATTTACGTGGACGCTTTTGAAATCCTGCGCCTCACAAGCCCACCGATCTCTCCAGCTGGCGTAAGATGCCGTCGGGTTCAGCGACGCCCATCTTCGTAATCCAATTGGCGCGGGCCTGCGTATCCGCCACCGCGTAAATACGAAACTCGTCGGCATTCCCCGAAGGACGAAGGTGGGCCACATCTCCGTTAGTGAAAGTGATCCGGACACCATCGGTGTAGTTCAGACGTATGATCGTGCCAAATCCCATCTGTCGAGTGAAGAGGCTTTCAAGTTGCCTCCGTATGACTTCCATCTCTCCTCCCGTCGCTCGCGAATCGAAGGCGACATCCTGAACGTTGGGATCGCCGGGCGAAAGCCGATCCACTATCTTGGCCGCAATGGATCTGGGGAAGTCCGGCAGACGGGCGGCGCTGCTAAATCGGCGTGGAAGCCGGTCAAAAAGGTCGCTCACCGACAGGCCTTTTGCCTGCGCGGAAAACAGCACGCCAAGGATGGGCAGGACGGCGTCACGGGTGGGGAGGGCTCGCAGAAGTTTCCCGTTGCGCACAATATCCGAGCCAGTGAGGAATCCGCCGTTCGCTTCCCAACCACAGACAATCTTGCGACCCTTGCGGCGAGCCCTCTCCATTCCCGCGATTATATATGGCGATCCGATGCGAGTCTTCGGTTCAACTACTTGCGCCAGGGTGCTCCGGTCTATCGCGTCGTTACAGCTGATCGGGACCACCACAGCGTCGGCTCCCAAATACATAGCCACGATCATGCCTACGAGGTCGCCGCTCCAAAAGCGCACTCTCCTCGTCTCCGCATTGACGCTGAGAATCAAGGGACGGTCGCTGTCGCCGTCCGTGGACACAACGGCGTCAATCGAGCCGTATTTGGCGATGGCTTCGTCTGAGAGTTCCTGGATGGTTCGAAGCTGCGCCTCGTCGATATTCTCCGTATCGATGGGAATGAAGGCGTTGCTGCGACCGCTTGGAATCACGTCCGCACCAAGACGCTCCAGGATCTCCACAAGAACATCCCGCCCCACGGCCGAATGCTGATAGACCATAAGCTGCCTGCCTTCGAGAGAGAATCCGTGGAAGAAGCTGGTGTAGCGCTCAATAAACGCCTTCCTGGCCTTGTCGCTTTCAGCCGCCAATTCCCGATGCCCTGATTTGAAGAGTCCCCGCTCGTCGAATAGAGATTCAACGAAAGGTTCGCTGTAGAGCTTTTCCCTGACCGATTCAACTGCTCGGTTAATCGGCTCCTCGTCGATCTTTAGCAACTCCCCCCGGGCGGTGTTCGTCTTGTAGCCGTTCCGATCCAAGGGGATGTGGCTACCGGTAATCATAATGCTGCCCTTGCCCAGCGAAAACGCATAGTGGGCGAGGGCAGGAGTCGGAATGCGTCCCAGGTTGACAGGCTGCATCCCGGCATCCTGTATGGCGCGCTCAACCGCCTGGGCTATCTCTCCGCATCCCCGTTGCTCCGGCACGTAAGTGCAGGAACTTGGGCGAAGGTCGCAAGCGAAATAGAACTCTTCACCCCGTATAATTCCGCCTTCTGCAACCGACCGTGACTGGAGGTATCCCAGTTCGGCCAGAACGTTGATATAAACCTCCAACTGCGTCAGGTGGACGACCTCTCCTCGCCGCCCGCTGGTTCCAAACTTCAGCTCCTGCGGCTGGTAAACGAGGCGAGAGCGTAAGGTGTTCGTGTTCACAGTTTGCATGATTTTCAATTCCATCGTCTAAGGGGCGTCGTAGCCGGTATCGATTAAGTGAGTTGAATTCAGGGCCCCTGATATAATAGCGCGGTACCCCGTAGGGCATCAGTAGTCGCGCGTTCGGGTTTAGTAGGACATTACGAGCGACGTCACCCTGATCAGCGGGACCCAGATAGCAAAATTCGACCCGAGAGGGCTGGCGGTTACATCGGCGGCACACGCCCTTTTCTCTGCGGGAAGGCAAAACGGCTCAAACTTGGCACCCTCCAAACGGTTTGAAACGATCGACGAACATTCTTGAGGTCCTCTCACGCTTCACCTCTCCCATGGGGTGAAGCGCGGAAACCACCTCGGGACTTCGGTACAGAAAAGTTTGTACTCAGAGCTAAAACTTGCCCTTAGGGTCGGTTCTTCGTAAACCACCACAAAAAGGTGAAACACTAGCCAGACCATTCCGCTGTATTCAAGGAGGGTCAAGTTTCCGAAAATCAAGCCCTGACCGAGAATGGTGCTCAGCACTGCCAGGTACATCGGATTTCGGACATAACGATACAGTCCGGTAACAACCAAATGGCGGGTTGGGAATACCGGGGCCGGCGTACCCACCCCCTGCACTGCAAATCGGACAAAAGAATCTACGAGGCCAATGACCCCCAGCGTCACCAGCATGCCGCCAGCAAAACGGAGAAGCGGCATCCCAAGGAAAGAAGTTTCGAGCCGCCAGCGCGAGATCCACCAGGGTACCAAACCGGCTACGAACCCGGGGGCGATGACCAGGAAGAACGTAGAGCCAACGATCGCCAACACCTTCCTTCCCATGTCCCCATGTAAACCGATCTGCTGGTCATGCGCAATGAGAATCGGCCCACGGTAGACCACGGCAGGCGCGCCGTTTGACGCAGCCTCAGACGGCGTTCTATACTATCGACGTAGGGCTGAACGCGCCAACAACTTATGGCCAACATCCTGCGCGAAATCTCTGATTCCGCTTCCGCCATCGCCAAGGGCTTCAAAGTTACCCTCAAGAACATGGTAGGGCCAACGGTGACGGAGAATTATCCCGACGAGCCGGTGCACTTCGAGGATCGCTACCGCGGGGTACACATTCTGCGACGCGACGAGAACGGGCTGGAGAAGTGCGTAGCCTGCTTTCTGTGTGCGGCGGCCTGCCCCTCCAACTGCATTTACATCGAAGCGGCGGAGAACACTGCCGACCAGCGCATCAGCGCCGCTGAGCGCTATGCCACGGTCTACAACATTGACTACAACCGTTGCATCTTCTGCGGCTATTGCGTGGAAGCCTGCCCGTGCGACGCCATCACCCACGGCCACGGCTTTGAGATCGCTGCCTACGACACGAACGCCCTGGTGTGGCGCAAGGAGCAGCTTCTCGAGCCCGCCCAGACCCCCGCCGAGTCCAGGGATGCGCCCTTTCGCCCGCTTCCCAACCAAGAGCCGGAAAGCATCCTACCCCAAGAGTAGTAGGTGGTATGTGGCAGGTCGTGGGTGGGACCACTTGGGCTTTGCCCCATCTACGACCTACACACCTCCAACCTGCTACCTACCACCGGTCTGCTTAATCTCAGGTACTTTCGCAGGTCCGGATCGGACCGCACCTTCCAGATGTGGCCGTCAATCCAGTAGTGAAGCAGGCCCGGCGCCGCAAAGAAGGCAAAGATGAGCTGGTTGCGCAGGTTCAAGTCGCTCGGTCCCAGCGTGGGCCGGAGGACAAAGCGGGGGAGGGCATCGAAGATGAAGGCGTACAGCGCTGCCGTGGCCACATAGAAGAGCCATCGGCTGTTAATGAGTGTTGCCAAGCCAAACTTCCGGGCGCGGTCGGGATCGTGGCCGTACTTGTTCTGGTTATAGAACCACACCAGGCGGTGGTATTGGATGTTGTGAAAGATGGTGGCCGCGGCGTAGACACCGAGCAGCGGCATGGCGCTGCGAAAGAGCAGGTAGTTGATGGGAATTGCCGCCACCAGCAGAAGCTGCTTGGGCCAGTTCAGCGACAAACCGGAACGGACCTTCTCAACCTGCCGCGCGAGATAAAACAGGGTGATCAGAATCAGCAGGAACAAGAGAGCGTCGCCGAAAAGAAAGCCAAGACGCGGCGCAATGGGGAAGGGGACCAGCTCCGCTGCCTCTTTGTTGTGCAATGGGTAAGTCAGAAATGGATAATAGAAGGCGGCGGCAAAGAAGACCTTGTCCAGTCGGTTGTCGTTCGGATTCAAGTCGCCGTTCTTGGCCTTGTAAAGCATCATGAAGCCGTAATGCTGCCTGAAGATATGGTAGTAGCCCCAAAGTTCGGTGACCAACTCCAGCCAATCACCCAGGTGGAGCAGAATCAAAACAGGGCCGATGGCGAAGAAGAAGAGCATGCTGCCCCACAACCAGCGCCCACGCTTCGCGCGCTCCTCAGCGTCGAAATAAGTGCGGGAGATAGTGGCGAAGCCGTGAGTCTCGTCAAAGACGACGGCCCAGATCGCCACCAGCAGGAGCAGCGGAACGTGAGCGAAGCGCCACAACACCCAGAACAGGTATGCGGCGGCCGCGCCGCCTAGGGTAAACCAGAGGAGGTCCACCCTTTCGGAGACTATCCAACACAGCCGCTGCCGCGCCTGTATTTCCACTGCTGCAGAGGCCATAACGTCCTTCTCCCGAGGAAAGGATTCGCTTGCTTTCTGATGCCGAGGCCGGCTTTTTCGATTCACCAGCTCCGGCGGCGCAAAGCAGTTCTAGTCAAAGACCCTCACCCGGTCGCCTACCGGCGACCACCCTCTCCCCTTGGGAGAGGGCTGAGATTTCTAGATTTTGCCCTCTCCCTTGTGAGAGGGTGGCGAGCGTAGCGAGCGGGGTGAGGGGTTACGCCGCAGCGTTCTGAGGCGAACCCTCGCTAGTGTCGAGTTTTCTGTGTTGAGCTCTACGCTTTGTCTCCGGCTCTTTACTCCTAGCTCAGAATTTATAACTCAGAACTCTTCTCCAGCCAAGAGGAACCATCGAAGCCCATGAGGCCCATCAAAGTGCTTCACTATCGCCCTACTTTGCGGTAGTCTGGGGCGGCAGGTTTGCGGCTTAGGGTTCCGGCTTTGCGCGAGCGCGATTTGCCCATAGACTGTGACGGGAGGTGAAATTATGCGGCGCAGGGAATTCATCACTCGGACTGCCTGCGGCTTGGGTGCCGCCTGGCTGGGATCGAAATCGTGGGCAGGCGCGGTACCTTTGTCGCGAAGTTACAGTGCTACGGAAACGGTGGTTCTTGGCCAAACCGGGATTCACACCAGCCGGCTGGCCATGGGCACAGGCACCGTGGGCACCGGGCACCATTCTCATCAGACGGCCTTGGGCATTCAGGGCCTGGCGGACTTACTGTTGCAGGGGTACGACCACGGGCTCCGTTTTTTTGACTCCGCCGATTCGTACGGCAGCCATCCTCACGTTGCCCACGCCCTCAAGAGCGTACCGCGGGACAAGATCACCCTCCTCACCAAATCGTGGGCGCGGGAGCCAGATGCTATGCGCGCCGACCTGGACCGGTTTCGCCAGGAGCTCGACACCGATTACCTGGATATCGTGCTGATGCACTGCCTGGAAGAGGCTGACTGGACGACGAAGTATCGGGGCGTTATGGATGTGCTCTCGGAAGCTCGGGAGAAAGGCATCATCCGCGCTCACGGATGTTCATGCCACACCCTCCAGGCGCTGCGCGCCGCAGCCAAGTCGCCTTGGGTCCAAGTGGACTTCGCCCGCATCAACCCTATCGGCTCGCACATGGACGGCGATCCCGAAACCGTGGTCAGCGTGCTCCGGGAGATGAAAGCCGCAGGCAAGGCCGTCGTCGGCATGAAGATTCTGGGCCAAGGCGACATGCGGGACCGAGTCGACGAGGCGCTCAAGTACGCGCTCGGCCTGGGGGTTCTCGACGCTTTCACCATCGGCGCCGAAAGCCGTCCCGAACAACTCGACTTGATTCGAAGGATTGCAACGTTGAGCGCTTAAAGAGAAAACGGTCCAAACGAATTCACCCGCAGGGCAGTGGGTTCCCTCCCTTTCCGTGGGCACAACTTACTTCTAGTACCATGCGTCAGCCGTAGCGGTAACCGGATCGACCTTGCGATAGTCGTTCGAAAGTCAATTGTCAGGTCTTCTAGGTGTACACCATGGGTGCGCTCGCAGATGAAAAGCTGCTGCAGATTCTCTCGCAAGAACGTTGGGATCACGCGATCTCCCTACTCGAACAGCTCGGTGCCTCCGAGGCTGCGAATCTGTTACTGCGCCTCCCGTTTGAACAACAGGAGGTGCTGTTCCGTCATCTACCGTTAGAGTTCGCTGCCACCCTGGTTCGTAGTCTTCCTTATTACCAAGCCTACGTTCTGTTGCATTCGCGGCCGGCCCAAGAAATGTCGGCGATTGTGGACAGAATGAGTCCGGGCGATCGCCTACAGTTCTTCGAATCGCTTCCCGAAGAAGCCTGGCAGCGTCTGATGGATGAGCTCTCGGGAAAGCAGACGGAAAGCGCTCCGGCGGTCGTCGAAGCCCCCCTACCTGCTGCGGGGCTGCCCCCGCCAGTAACACCGATTATTAAGGCTAGACAAGTCGAAAAACGCTACGCTCAGCCAGACGGCCGGCAGATTCAGGTTATCGCGCCCATAGACTTATCAGTGGAACCGGACCGAATCATCGCCCTTCTCGGACCTTCGGGTTCGGGCAAGTCCACGCTCTTGCGAATCCTCTCGGGACTCGCTCCACCTTCCGCCGGCGAAGTCTTCTGGCACGACAAACCACTCCGTGACTGCAGACCCCCCGTTGCCATCGTTTTTCAGAGCTTCGCACTTTTCCCATGGCTTACGGTCTTGGACAACGTTGAGGTGCCGCTGCTCGCGCGGGGTATGCAGCACTTCGAACGCCATCGCCGAGCACTCCGAGCTTTGCATTCA
>DATJKY010000424.1:0-3531 GCA_035490955.1 Terriglobia bacterium
GATCGCCCCGGAAACTGTTACCGCCCTCCGAACTCAATACGGGCTCAATCAGCCTCTTCCTAGGCGCTATCTTCGCTGGCTGATATCAGTTTGCAAGGGTGACCTTGGCTTCTCGTTCGCTTATAACAGCCCAGTGGCTTCCCTGCTCTGGCCACGAGCATGCAACACGCTATTCCTCACTGGCACGGCTACGGTCGTGGCGTGGCTAATCTCCGTTCCCCTTGGAATGTGGAGCGCGGCCCGTCGAGGACGCCTGGGGGACCGGCTTTGTATGGGCACGATTTCGGGTCTGCTCGCCATTCCCGACATAATGCTGGCATTGGCATTACTGTTCCTGGCGGTCCAGACCGGGTGGTTCCCAGCGGGGGGCATGGTATCGCCTGGCTTCGCGGCGCTAGGTTGGTGGGGAAAGGTTAAGGATATCACTTCTCACTGCTTTCTGCCTGTTACGGCCCTGGTGGCCGGGAACCTTCCAGTGTTGGTGAGGCACGTAAGGGCAGGCATGGTCGAAGCGCTCGCGTCTCCCTTCGTTCGCGCCGCTCGAGCTCACGGACTCCCGTCAGGGACTCTGCTTTTCCGCTATGCCCTGCGGGCGGCAGCGAACCCGTTGGCTTCACTCGCCGGCCTTTCCCTCGCCAGCCTTTTGAGCGGCTCGCTCCTCACCGAAGTCATCATGAGTTGGCCTGGCGTGGGCCCTTTGCTGCTTGAGGCTCTCTTGGCACGCGATGTCTATGTTGTAATCGGAGCAGTGATGTTTTCCACGGTTTTCATCTTCCTCGGGAACCTGTTCGCGGATGGGTTCCTGTACACATTAGACCCAAGGATTCGGATGGAGTAGGGAATGGCTAAGTCCGCGAGACTACTGCGCACTTTGGTGTTGCTCTCCGCCATCCACATTCTTGTCTTGGGGGCCGGCTTCTTTGGGCCCTACGATCCCGACGTACAGGATCGTGAGCTTCCCTTTGCTCCGCCCACGCGCTTGCACTGGGTGGACGCCCGTGGCAGGTTTCACTTCCGCCCTTTCGTCTGCCCTTATGTGGCCCTTACGGGTCGTTTTGGAGTCTACAAGGCGGACTTGCGGCAAACCTTTCCTGTTCATTTCTTCGTTAGAAGCGCCGAACGTCGTCCCCCAGGCGTACTGCATTCTCGCTGGCACCTGTTTGGGACGGATGACGAGGCGCGTATCTTTTTGCTAGGGACCGATGAGTACGGGCGGGACCAGTTCTCTCGTTTGCTTTACGGCGGCCAAGTCTCTCTGCTCGCGGCCTTGGTGGCGGCCGGGGTGTCGGTTGGGTTGGGGTTGCTGCTGGGCTCCGTGGCCGGCTTTTGCGGAGGACTTATCGACGGCATTTCGATGCGGCTGACAGAGCTTTTCCTGGCTCTGCCATGGCTGTATTTGTTACTTGCCCTCAGAGCTTTTTTACCGCTGCAGACGCCGCCCCGAATGTCCGTTTTCCTCTTCATCATGCTCGTGGGGGTCATGGGTTGGGCCTGGCCGGCCCGACTGGTCCGAGGTGTTGTACTCACCGCCAAAGAACGAAACTACGTCCTCGCCGCGCGCGGATTCGGAGCCTCAGACGCCTACCTTCTGCGCCGCCACGTCGTACCCCAGACTTTTGGTGTCGCGGTCACGCAGGCCGGACTGTTGATCCCTCGCTATATTCTGGCCGAGGTTGCCCTCTCCTACTTCGGTCTGGGGGTGGGCGAGCCCTTGCCCAGCCTGGGTAACATGTTGGCCGAAATTCAGCCGCATAACCTCACGTCTTCACATTGGTGGATGCTGCTTCCGGGCGTTGCGCTGATCCCTGTGTTGGCAGGATATTATAGCCTAGCCGACGCGCTCCACGAACGGGGAGGACTAGTTCAGGTTTGAAGCAGGCAGGGTTTGACATGAGCAGCTTGCAAGTTTTCGCTGCACGTCGCGAAGAGTCATCCACAAGGAGTAGGATCAGACCACTCATGGTGGAGTGCCTCGTAGGCGCATTTGTGGGCCTGGCCCTGTCGAGTCCGTTTGCGACGCTTTGGCCGCGATCATCTCCTCAAACCGAGGAGCTCTTAGGGACTGACGGTGAAGTCGGTCGATACGGTGGCAGATTGGTGGTAGCCGAACGCACGGAGCCTAAGACGCTCAATCCTGTCATGGCTCTCGATGACGTCACCCTGGAGGTCGTCCGGCGCATGACAGCAGACCTGATTCACATTAACCGCCAGACCCAGAGAACGGAACCCGCTCTTGCCAAAGCCTGGAAGGTTTCGCGGGATGCACGGCGCTATACTCTGGAGCTCCGTCAGGGCCTGCGGTTCTCCGATGGCCATCCTTTTACTGCCCGTGATGTACTCTTCAGTTTCAGGGTGTACTTGGACGAGAAGGTCCACGCGCCTCAACGCGACCTTTTGATCGTTGGTGGCAAGCCCATTCAAATTGAGCAGGTTGACCCTTACACTCTGCAATTTGAGCTCGCCCAACCGTATGCCGCCGCCGAGCGAATTTTCGACAGCGTCGCCATTCTACCCGAACATCGACTGGAAAAGGCCTACCAGGAGGGTAAGATCAGCGCCGCATGGGGCCTCCAGACTTCGCCGGATCAGATTGCTGGTCTCGGGCCGTTTCGCCTGAAGGAATACGTTCCTGGCCAGCGCTTGGCGTTGGAGCGCAATCCCTATTATTGGAAAGCGGACCGAAAAGGAAACCAGCTTCCCTACCTTGACGAAATCGACTTCCTGTTCGTCGCAAATCAGGATGCGCAGGCCATGCGTTTCGAGGCGGGGGAAACCGACGTCGTCAGCGGTCTGAACGCGGAGAATTTTGCGGTCTTGGAGGATCAGCAACAACACCGAGGCTATCGCCTGTACGACGTCGGCCCAGGCCTAGAGTATGATTTTCTCTTTTTCAACCTGAATGACTTGGGATCTGGAGCGCCGGCCGAGGCCGTCGGCAAACAGCGTTGGTTCCGGGAGCTCAAGTTCCGGCAGGCGGTGTCCGCCGCCATCGACCGTTCTGCTATCGTCCGGCTTGTCTATCGTAGCCACGGCACCGCACTTTGGTCGCACGTCACTCCGGGGAACAAGCTCTGGGTTGATTCATCCCTTCCAAAACCCGATTGTTCTCATGCGCGTGCCCGCAGCTTGCTCGAAGCCGCCGGCTTCCATTGGGATAGCAAGGGAATCCTGATAGACTCCGATGGCAAGCCCGTCGAGTTTTCCGTAATCACGAACGCAGGAAACGCGGCACGTACTCAGATTGCGACCATCGTGCAAAGTGACTTGGCTGAGCTCGGAATGCAGGTTCAAGTCGTCCGCCTCGAGTCTCGTTCGCTCTTGGACCGAGTCTTTACCAGCCACGATTACGAAGCCTGTGTATTGGGTCTGGTCAGTGGAGACGCTGATCCCAATCCAGAAATGAACGTGTGGCTTTCAAACGGCAGTATGCATCTTTGGAATCTGGTCGAGCGTCAGCCGGAATGGCCCTGGGAGGCAGAAATCGACCATCTGATGCGCCAGCAGGCTACAACACTCAATCTCGCAGAGCGA
>DATJKY010000425.1:0-3866 GCA_035490955.1 Terriglobia bacterium
GCGAACACCTGGTTCAACAACGAGTCCGGCGTGCCCGTGCAGCAACTGGTCCGTAACCAGTTTGGCGCTTCGGTCGGCGGTCCGCTCAAGAAGGACCGTCTGTTTTACTTTGTCAACTGGGAACAACGCCGTGACGCCAGCAGCGTGGCGCAGGTGCGGGCCGTGCCTTCGGAGTCGTTGAAGCAAGGTTATCTCAACGTTCAGCTTACGGACGGGAGCACACAAACCATCGGCCCTTCGCAACTGGCGGCGATCGATCCGCTGGGCCTCGGTCTCAACACGGCCTACCAGAAACTGTTGAATCAATATCCGGTGGGCAATGATCCCGCCTACGGCCAGGATGGCGGCCTCAACTTTGGCGGCTATCGTTTCAACGCGCCGGACCACCTCAACAATATGGCCTGGGTGGCCAAGCTGGACTTGAAGCTCGACGACCGAGGCAAGCACATGCTCAGCTTGCGCGGGAGCCTGGGCGATGTCACACAGGATCAGATTCTGGCGCAGTTCCCCGGCCAGGCGCCCGCCTCCACCGAGCGCGATAACAATAAGGGGTTATCCGCGCACTACACCGCGATCTTCACGCCGACCCTGATCAATTCATTCACTTATGGTCTGACACGTTTAAGCCAAAGCCTTTCGGGCGTCGGTGGAACCGGATTTCAATTCGAGCCTACCGCACTCGCGCCTCTCGAGAACTGGGGCGCGCGCGCCAAAGGCCGCGTCAATCCGCTGAACAATTTCGTCGACGATCTGACGTGGACCAAGGGCCGGCACACCATCACCCTGGGAGCGAACTTCCGTTTCAACCGGAACTCGCTCTCCGCGTTTACGAATTCGTTTCCTCTGTACGCTTACGGCGCCACCGAGCTGATCGGACTGGGCGAGGATATCGACAACTCCGTCTCGGCCTACCTGAACAACGCCCAACTGGCGAACCCGACCGCGGTGACCAACGCATCCGCCATGCTGCTGGGCGTGTTGAACGACGTGTTTGTCACCTATCAGTACAACCGTAGCGGGCAGCTGCTGCCTCAGGGGACGCCGCAAAATCGTACCTTCGTTTCGCGGTCATACGCGGGCTACATCGGGGATTCCTTCCGTGTGAACCGCGAACTTACGCTCAATTACGGCTTGCGCTACGAGAACTTCCGGCCGCCTTACGAAGCCAACGGGCTCCAGGTGGATACCACCGTGCCGCTCGACCAATACCTCGGCGAGCGAAATGGCTTGCAATGGCAGGGCGTCGCCGCCAATCAGATGCCGAATTTCACTCTCAGCTACGCGCTGAACGGTCCCGTCAACGGGAAACCATCGTGGTGGAGTCCGGACAATCTGAACTTGGCGCCACGCTTCGGGCTGGCGTATGCTCCCACCGACCATCAAGGCCTGTTGGGCAAACTGTTCGGCAAAAGCGGCGCCTTCCGTGTCGGCGGGGCGCTTGCCTATGACCAGTTCGGCAACGACCTGATCGCGAACTTCGATCAATTCGGCTCGCTCGGCCTCTCAAACCCAACCAACTTTCCCGATTCCTACAGCTTTTCCACCTCACCGCGATTCACCGGAGTCTACCCGGCTCTTCCGCCGGCCGCTACCGGCGGTTTCCCTTATACGCCACCTCCCATTGCCGCCATCACAGGCACGTTCTTAGGCATTTCGCCGGGCCTGAAGACACCGTATTCGATGATTTTCAATGCGAGTTTCTCGCGCGATCTGCCCGGCAACGTGACCCTCGAAATCGGATACGTAGGAAGATTTTCACGCCGCCTGTTAATGGAGGGCGACGTCTACACTCCGCTTGAAAACTACCGAGATCCGGCATCGGGCCTCACTTGGCAACAAAATGCTCAGAGCGTTTACAATCTCGCCAACTCATTGGCGCGCCAAGCCGGCCTGCCCTATAACAACGCGGCGGCCTTTATTGCCAACGAGGTGATGAACAATCCGAGCCTGGTTCCGAATCTCCCGTTCGTGAACAATGTCTGGCCGGGATACAAGGACGCCTACTTCCCCGGCAGCGCGTCGGCGAACTACTTCTATAGTGTCTACGGAGTCTTCGGCAGCAGCTTCCTCGACAGTCTTCACGCTGCGGACCGGATCGTCGGCGAGTACCTTCCCGGCAGATGCCTGAGCGTGCCGGGATGCTATACGTTTTTCGCCCGGCAGGGCAGCACCATGCCCATGTGGATGAACGCCGGGGAGGCGAACTTCAATGGCCTGACCCTCACCCTGCGGCACCGCTTCTCGAGCGGCTTCCAGTTCGATTTCAACTACACCTACTCGCACTCGATCGACAATGGTTCCGCAGCCGAGTCGGGAGCGGGGGAACAGGGCGCTTCAATCCAGGATATTTACAACCTGAGCGCGTTCCGCGGATCTTCCGATTTTGACATCCGCCACAACTTCAATGCGAACTTCATGTATGAGCTGCCGTTCGGCAGGGGCAGGACCCTGTTGCGCAAGGCGCCCGGCTGGCTCAACCAGATTGTCGGAGGCTGGCAATTGTCGAGCATTTGGCGGTACAGCACACCGCTCGCAAGCGCCGTGGAGGGCGATTTGGCCTACAACACCAATTACTGGCTGAGTTCACTGGCGGTCGTGAACACGCCGACTTCCTCCGGTAGCGTGCATATCGACGGCAATGGCATCCCCAGCATTTTCCCGACGACGAGCGTGTCCAGCAATTTTCAGGATCAGCCGCCCGAGGGCGCCGGCACTCGCGCGGCGGTTCGCCTGGCGCCAATCTTTAATGTCGATATGGCGCTCACCAAAGCATTTCGCCTCCCCTGGGAGGGGCAAAGGCTGCAATTTCGAGCCGAGGCGTTCAACGCCTTTAATCACCCTAACTTCACGAATCCGAGCCTGAGCTTGCAGTCGCCGCAGACCTTCGGTGAGTTCCAGGGGACGATGGACCCACGGTCCATGCAGTTCGCGCTGCGTTACGAATTCTAGTGCGCAAGAGCTGACCGCCTCGGCCCCTACGAACGGACGCCGTTTCCCCAAGGGCATCCGGTTCCCAATTGGCTGTGCCATTTGAAACAGCCGTGGACGGAGGGACTTTTCTGAATTCTGATACTGGGTGAAAAAACCCTAGAAACGAGGTTCCCTTAGTACTCGCTTGACTGTGGCTCGTCACACGCACCGGCCCAAGCGTGGAGCCCCCGTTTCGTGACCTGCTGTGCGAAATGGCAACATGAGCCAGTCCTTCACTTGCTTAAGGCGGATGCAGTCCTGACAGCCTCGAGGGCAACGCCGCCTTGCGTGAGCAACCAGATACGCGAGCTGATCAAACAGCACATCGACAACCGGGGCCGACTCAATGTATTCTGCGTGTGGCTCGAAGGTAGGCCGCCGAGCGGCCATATTTCCAGCGGTAACAGGAAAGTTCTCCATGCCAGATAGCCCCCCTTTTTCTGTATTCGTGGATACGGAGAGCGAGCAATTGATAGGCCAAATGGCGTATCTTCTGCCGTGTATCGAACCACACCTTCCTCGGGCGGTGGGTTCTTGCAGCAAAAGAGCTGTTTGTCTTATTATCGTAGAGACGAGTCTGGTAAATGAGTCCGACGAGAGTCACAGCCAATACAGTCACAGCCAATCAAGACCCACCTGTCGCTGATCTGGATATCCAGGAGTGGATCCAGGGGCGGTACGGGTTTGTGCCCCACCCGTTTTGGATCAGCCACTGCCGGGAACTCTACTTAGAGGGCCCGACCGGCCAACCACGCCGTCCGTGGCATGAATGCCCGCCCGAGAAGCGCTCCGCTGTCAAAGAAGCGTTTCGTCACTTCGGCATGTTGGCGGAGTAGGACGGCTCCCTGCTGTCCCAACCGAGTCTTCCTGACTGCGGAACTTTTTGTGTCTCCGAT
>DATJKY010000426.1:0-3042 GCA_035490955.1 Terriglobia bacterium
TTTCAAGCAAAAAGTGCCCGAGTTGACTATCTCATACGAAGACGCGGCTGAAGTGATCCTCGACAATCTTTCCAAAAGCGGGCGGTTCTCCCGCCGACGCGTCGGGGTCGCGCTTCCGCCCGGGCTGCGCAACTATAAGGACGATGTGCCACGCTAATAACCCAGGGAGATCCCCCGGCTCTGCCTCGGTGGCAGCAGAAGTTTGACAATTCCGGGAGTAGCTGGGGCTGTCCGACGAGCGTGGTTTGAAAGACCTTGACGCACCGCCGCTTGCCCGCGGCCGCGTTCGCCGTGAAGGTGGCGGCCGAGACGCATCATTGCTTGATGGCCTCAAGCGCCTTGTCGAAACGGCAACATTGGGCGATCCGATGCGGTGGGGACAATTTTCTCTAGACTTTTTCTCCCCAGAACAAATTAGCGGCAAAGTCTGTCATTTAACGGAGAGAGTCTACAATTATCCGAAAAGTTCTGTCCCTTTTTTTTCAGTCACTGGGGATGCCTTGTAGTCTGCTAATTAGCGCAAAACGACACCGGGGCGTAAACCTTCTCTCTGTGCTGAGTTGGATCGCAGTTCCCACAGCCGGCGGCGCTTAGCACATTCGTTCACGATCCTGATAAGGCGGGAAATAGAATAGATAAGTATGGCCGAACCGAACATTCCACTTCCGTTGACCGCTTCTCGTTCCGAGCAGATCTTTCCGACATTGACTTCGGCGCAAATCGCACGTGTTGCCAAGCACGGCCGCACCCGCACGGTTCGCAGCGGCGAGGTCTTGGTCGAACGAGGGGACCGGGCCATTCCATTTTTTGTCGTCATTTCAGGCGAACTGGAGGCTGTTCGGCCGACAGGCACAATCGAAACGCATCTTTTGATTGTCAGGGCCGTTCAGTTCACCGGTGAAATCAACATCCTTTCGGGTCGTAGTGCAATGGCGCGTATTCGGGCACGGCAGGACGGAGAAATCGTCCAGCTCGCCCGCGAAAGCTTCCTCACCCTGTGCAAACGGACGCGGAGCTGAGCGAGATCCTGATGCGCGCGTTCATTCTTCGGCGGGTGGAGCTGCTAGATCTGACACCGTTCAGCGTCCCCAGTCCTGAGCAGTGAGTTGGTCTGGTCGCTTGGATCCGCTCAGCAAAGGGTCACAGTTCCTTGCGGGGCCGAGGTGATACCCCTCACAGCACCGACGACAAGTCTTCCTTGTTCGGGCGTGCTAATCCCGTACGGCTTCTTCCCCGTCGAAGAAAGGCAGGCAGTACCTCAGTTTCCGTCCTGGGGCCCAGGAAATTTCGAGGAAGAATGAGCGCTTGATGCTACCTCGTTGTCGTCGTGACGGTGGAGAGCCTTATGGCGTTGGTTCGCGGATCACCTCGTTGTGCGACTCCGGCCGGAATCCCGCCATGTTCACCGGGGACAGTTTGCTGCAGGGTCAGTGCGGCCCAACCTGAGGTCTTGTCGGGCGGACTTCATCCGCTCAGGCTGCGTTTTGTCTGTGGCTTCGCCGCCAGATGTGCGCCCCGGGTCTCGGGAGAAAGCCTGCGGCTTTCCGCGAGCGGGTTTTCCCATCCCGGTACCCTCTAACCTCTGTCGGCTCTGCCATCCGCCAGGGCATGGCGGCAGGGCCGCAACAGGAAACACTCAAACATGAGAATTGGTACACCGGCTGCAGAAAGGCCGGAGCCTTTCTCCCGAGACTCAGTCGGGAAGGGGCGCTCAGCAGGCGGCAGAGCCGCGGTTTTCACACCTTGATTGACAGCGCACAGCCATGAACTGTACAGTTTAGATGAGTGAAGTGGAGAGTTTCATGCTTACCGGAGAAACGAACGAGGCGATAGTCGTCTCCGCACTGCGCGCCCGCGCCCATTTCGGCAAGCTCTTGCGCAAGGTTGAAGATGAGCGCTGTTCACTGGTCATCCAAAAGCGCGGCACGCCGAGAGCGGTGCTGCTCAGCATCCGCGATTATGTGCGCCTGGCCACACCTGAGCCGGAAATTCTTAGGATCATCGGGGAGGAGTCGCAGCGCAAGGGCACGAACAAGCTCACGTCGCGGCAGATTGACCAGGTCATTCAATCCGCCCGCGCTCAAAAGCCCAAGCGCAGATGATTCCCCTCCGGCTGGTGATCGATACCAAC
The DNA here is from genome assembly GCA_035490955.1 of Terriglobia bacterium. Lineage (GTDB taxonomy): Bacteria > Acidobacteriota > Terriglobia > UBA7540 > UBA7540 > DATJKY01. The sequence continues at coordinate 2,132 of DATJKY010000426.1, forward strand.
ATCCTCGTATCAGCGGGCCTTAAGCCGGATGGGCTCCAGCGTACCGTCGTCCTGCTGGCAATCACCAAACCGGCGCGGCTGTACATTTCCGATGCCATTCTCGCTGAATACCAGGAGGTGCTTGCCCGCCCCGAGCTTCAGATTCGCAAGGGTCTCCGGCGGCAGCTTCTCCAGCTCATCACGAGCCGGGCGCATCGCATCATCCCGTCGCGACCGCTGCAGGTGACACAGGACGCCGACGACAACAGATTTCTGGAATGCGCTGATGCCGCCCGGGCCGACTACCTGGTGACCGGGAACCCGAGGCACTTTCCAAAATTCTGGAAGAAAACCAAGGTGATCACCTCTCGCGAGTTTATCAGCATCGTGGCGCCACACCTGATCCAATGAAAAGACGGTAGCGGGCCAGTTTGATTGTAGAGGCGCCTTTACGCCGCCACGTGGCGAGGTAAACTCGCCGCTACGAGGGTGAACTGGCCACCACCGAGAAGCCTCAGAAGGCTGAGCCCGTCGGGACGGGGCGCACAGCAGGCGGCAGAGCCGCGCCAGCCCATCGCCGGTGGGACGCGATTTTTCCAAACCTTCGGCTAACATTTCGCTTGACAAGCTCCATAGGCTATACTAGACTACATTTGGAGTATTAGCGGATGAGCTGCTCCGGGACGGCAGAAACCAACCACCAAAGCCGGAATGTCCTTCCGGATCAGCAACCTAAGGTTTTTGGTTGCGTCGTGCCATCACAGGACTGCCCGAGGCGAAGGACGGCAGGGGTAAAGGAACGCCGGACGCCGCGCTGCTGCGTGGGAGGATGAGGGTTGGTGGGGATTGTCTGTACGCACCGTCTTTTGCACCTAGCAACCCCTCACCCCCGGCTTCGCCGTACCCTCTCCCCTCGGAGAGGGCCGTTATCA
>DATJKY010000427.1:0-3588 GCA_035490955.1 Terriglobia bacterium
CAGGCGGTCAGCGTTGGACAGAAGTTGATTGCGCCCCCATCCGCTACCAGAACCGACGTAAACACTGGCGGTTATGAGGATGCTGCGGGCACTCCCAGACCACTAATGCTGGCCGAGATCCAATTCGTGGATGCGGCGATCGGGCAGATGGTCGCTGCGCTCAAACAGCAAGGTCTTCTGGGTTCGACCGCCATCATTATCACCGCAAAACACGGGCAGTCGCCGATCGACCCGAACCGCTTCTTCCCCATTCCGGGCCACAAACCCTTGATGAACGGCACGCCGCCGTCCGGGATCATCGGATCATTTCTCCCAGCGGTTTACAATGATCCCAACAACGGTCTCGGACTGGCTGAAGATGACATTTCCCAAATCTGGCTAGCGGATTCATCTCAGACCGCCAACGCAGTGACCGCCTTAGAGGGCGCCGCCACAGCCATAGGACTTGGCCAAATCTACTATGACGGTTCGCTAACGACCATTTTCAACCCGCCAGGCGTCCCCAACGTTCCGGGTCCCTGCTGCCATCTGCGTGCAGGCGGCGATCCCCGCACGCCGGACATCGTTGTGATTCCGAATGTGGGAGTGGTCTATACCGGAAACCTCAAGAAGCAGTCCGAGCACGGCGGCTTCGCGCATGACGATACCAATGTGATGCTGTTGGTATCCAGTCCTCGCCTTGCGCCCCAGACCATCCACAGCTTTGTGGAAACGGCTCAAGTGGCTCCCACGATCCTGAAGGCTCTCGGCCTCAACCCCAAACTGCTGGACGCCGTACGCCTCGAAGGCACGCAGGAATTGCCGGGCCTTCCTTTCGGCAAGTCCTCGGAAGACGAATAGGAACTGAAGAATGGGCGCCGGGAAATTGCATCCCGGCGCCCATTTTGTTTTGGAAGCGCCGGAACGATTACGGCTTGAACAGAACGCTATCGAGGATGGCCCCGAAGGATCTTTTGAACTCATCGTAATGACTGTCGGGGACTACGAAAATGAAGTAATACAGACCGTCGGGTCGTGGAACGGTCACCAGCCAATCGGTTTCGAACCCGCCGATCGGCGATTCGTTCTTCAGGTACGTAGAAAGAGCGCGCTGACCGCCAACGGTAATCTCTTTTGGCTCCTCTTTCCTCTGCATGCCTTCGTTCGACTGCTGAAGAGCCTCGATGACCTTCTGATTGTAGGCCGTGAGAGGATCGGCGCCCGCAGGCGGTTTGCTCTGGATGCGCGCAACACTGGCGATCAATCCACAGGCAATCGCGGCCTGGCCGTTACCCGTGTCGACGACTCCGCCAACGGGCACCAAAGCCAGGTCATTCTTCTTTGAAAAGTTCTTCCAGTTATCCGGATAAGCCAGCGAGGCCTTGGCAAACTTCAGACCGGTCAAGTTAGGAGAAGGAGGATCGACTTTCAGGGTCCCGGCACGAGAAGGGGTGCTTGAGCCACCGGAAGAAGTAGGCGCGCGCTTTGAATTGGCGGCACCCGACTTGCTCTTAGGCGACAGAGGCAGAGCCATCACTTCCTTCTTGATCTCCTCAAACTCTATCGAGTCCTTCTGAGCCCCTTGCGGCGCTCCACCCATCTTTTTTATCTCTTCGTCGACGCGTTCAATGCGGTGATCAGGATTCGGGTGGTCGGAGAAGAACTCCGGCGGCGCTTTACCCGCCGACTCGGAGGCGTTCAAATTTTCAAAGAACGCCGCCATAGCCCGTGGGTCGTACCCGGAGTCATACAAAACTTGGGTCCCCATGACGTCGGCTTGCGTCTCTGCGCTGCGCGAGTAGCGCAGCAGGAGGCTTCCCGCGGCAAGCTGCCCGACGCCGGATGCCGCCGCTCCAGCAGCGCTTCCGAGGATGCCACCAGCGATGGAAAGCACCCCCGTACCCATCTGGGCGTAACGGGCCTTGGTCACCTGATTCGTGCCGTGTCGCAACGCCACATGCGACAGCTCATGGGCCATGACGGCCGCAAGCTGCGCTTCGTTATCCGCAGCCTCGATCGCGCCGCGGTTTACGAAGACAAATCCACCAGGCAGGGCGAAGGCGTTCACGGCCTTGTCGTTCACGCAATGAAACTCCCAGGGATAGTCGATGCCGCCGGTGTTGAGATGCTCGATGAGACGCTTCCCAATTTTCGTGAGATAAGCATCCACCTTGGGGTCGTTGCACATCGGCATCGTGCCTTCGACTTCACTTGCAGACTGGCGGCCCAGTTGAATGTCCTGCTGCGGAGTAAAGGAATTGATTCCGGGTTTGAGCTTGGTCCTGTCCGCACGGAGGGTGGGAGCAAAGAGAAGGGCAAGAACTGCCAACCTGATAACAGCGCCTCTAGGGTTCCGTACTAAGTCCATTGGTTTTCCCTGTGCCAGGCTTACGACGACGCGGATGGGCTTTCCTGCAAATTATACGTTGAACAGGTAAAAGGAAAAGCCCAGGCGGTTTCCCACCAGGGCTTCTGTGAGGAGCAGCAATGGAAAACTAGCGCGCGAGGCGAGGTGCGGGTTCAGGCGGCGCCTGTACAGGCGCTTCAACCGTACGGCCGCCGCGGGCTTGAGCGGCACGCTGCGGTGCCGCAATTTCGGTGCGGCGGACGGGCATGGTCAGGTTTTCGCCTTCGCGAACGAAATTCAGCCGGTTTTCAGAACGGTTCCAGTCGATGCAGATAAGATCGCCGCAGTGAACCTGTTCTGTGGCGAGCAAATTGGCCATCGGAAACACGACGTAGCGTTCAATCGCGCGCTTCAGATGACGCGCACCATACCGCTGGTCCGTTCCTTCCTGAAGGAGGAACTCACGGCCAGGCTCGGTGACACGGAAGAGGAACTGGCCCTTCGCTGTCTCCAAAACGCGCTGCTGAACCATCGCCAGCTCGATATCGAGCACCTGCTCAAGTTGCGCCCTGTGGAGCGGGTGGAACACGACAACCTTGTCGAGGCGGTTCATGAACTCGGGGGAGAACTTTCGGCGCGCCGCTTCGACCGCGGTACGCTCGACCTTCTCATCCAGGTTGGCCTTCGGCTTGTCGTTGGCTTTGACAAAGCCGTAGCCGCCGCCCATGAGTTCCGTGATCTCGCCGCCGCCGAGGTTCGAGGTCATAAAGATGACCGTCTGGGAGAGGTCGACGCGGCGGTTGTCGCCGAGCGTAAGAGTAGCCTTGTCGAGCATCCCCAGCAAGAGTTGCCACAGGGCGTCACTGGCCTTTTCAATCTCGTCGAACAGCAGGAAGGACAGCTTCAGCTTGTCCGTGTGGGAGGCTGCCAGCGCCTCCTGGGTTATCAACGGATGAGTCTCGCGGTGGCCCAGATAGCCCGGGGGCGAACCGATCAGCTTCGCAATTTCGTGCGAGTGTTGGAATTCGGCGCAGTCCACTTTGATTACCAGCCGGGGATCTCCAAAGAGAATCTCGGCAGCGGCTTCGACAATGCGCGTTTTGCCGGAACCCGTGGGCCCGAGGAACAACAGGTTGCCGACGGGACGACCCGGCGAGTTCAAGCCCGCGCAAAACACTTGGTAGAGGTCGACCAGAGCCTGAACGCCCTCTTCCTGACCGACAATTTTCGCGCGCAAAGACTGCTGAAATTCGCGCGTATCA
>DATJKY010000428.1:0-9250 GCA_035490955.1 Terriglobia bacterium
GCATTGTGATTATCATCGGCTCGCAGGCCATGGTCGTGGTAGCTTTTCTCCCAAAGATTGCTAATGCCCATATTCCGAGCTTGCGCTGTCGCCGTCCCCTTGAAGTCACGAAGCAACCCGATAAGGTCCGAGGTGGCGGAAGGGCCAACCAGTTCGAGGTATGCATGGCGGCCTAAAGCCGCCGCCAAAGGCGAAAGTGCGGCATAAAGCCGCCGCTACCTCCAGGGTGGGATCAGAGCTTGCGCTGCGGCCAGGGGTCCAACCCCAAAGTGGCGGCCCTGTAAGGGCCCTTTTTTGCGAGTTTTCAGTTGACGGGCTAGGGTCAACGGCCCTATCTTAAGCTTCCTTTGCCGAAAGGGGGAAAGACATGACCAGCCAAAAGCCCGACCGCCGCGAGTTCCTTCTGTCGGCCTCACTATTGTCGGCCGGGGCTTTTGGCTTGGGGCAGGGGGAGCAGGATTTCAGCAAGGTTCAGATCAAAGTCACGCCGGTGTCCAGCAGCGTTTATATGCTGCAAGGGCAGGGCGGCAACATCGCGGCCTCCGTGGGCGACGACGGAATCGCCATCGTAGACGACCAGTTTGCCCCGCTGGCCGAGAAGATTCGCGTCAGCCTGAGAGGCATCACTGGCACGGACAAGCCGGTGCGTTTCGTTATCAACACTCACTATCACGGCGACCATACGGGTGGGAATCCCCAGTTCAGCGAGAGCTCTACCATCATTGCCCAGGACAACGTTCGTAAGCGGCTGGCGGCGGGCGGCCCAGCAGGCAACGGCGCTTCCATCCACATGGAGAACAAGCCAGCGGCGAAGGCCGCGCTGCCCATCATTACCTTCGAGCATGACGTTACCGTGCACCTGAACGGAGAGGACATCCGCGCCCTTCACTTTCCCGCTGGCCACACGGACGGAGACTCGATCATCTTTTACTCGCAGTCGAACGTGGTGCACATGGGCGACGACTTCGTCCGCTACGGCTTCCCGTTTATCGACATCGACAGCGGCGGCAGCGTACAGGGCATTATCGCTGCCTGTGAGAGCGTCATCCCGCAACTGCCACGAGACGTGAAAGTGATCCCCGGGCACGGTGACTTGGCCAGCGTCGACGACGTACGAGCTTACGTGGGGATGCTTCACGAAACCACCGACGCCGTCCAGAAGGCCCTCAAACAGGGCAAGACGCTCGACGAAATGAAACAGCAGAAAATCCTTTCTCCCTGGCACAAATTCGCTGGCGATTTTATCAGCGAGGATGCCCATCTGGAGACCCTCTACAACTCACTAACCGGCAAGAAAAACGGCAAGTTCCGGAAGCACAATTGACGAATGCTAAATCCGAAGGAGAAACCATGAAGGTAGGACTCTTCACTGTGCTGTTTGCGAAACTCAACATGGAGGATGTGATCAAGAAGATTAAGCCCCTGGGAGTTTGCGCGGTTGAACTGGGCACAGGTAACTACCCCGGTGACCCGCACTTGAAGCTGGACTGGCTCGGCACGCCTGCGAAGATCAAGGAGTTCAAGCAGAAACTTGACGACGAGGGCATCGGCATTAGTGCGCTGAGCTGCCATGGTAATCCCCTCCACCCCAACAAGAAGATCGGCGAGGCAAACGCCGAGACCAGCCGGAAGACGATTCTGATGGCCGAGAAGCTTGGCGTCCGCACAGTGATTGATTTCTCCGGCTGCCCAGGTGATTCGGATGGCTCCAGGTATCCCAACTGGTCGCCGACCCCGTGGCCCCCCGATTTCCTGGATGTTCTGAAATGGCAGTGGGACAAGAAGGTGATCCCTTACTGGAAGAAGCGCGCTAAGTTCGCCGAAGATCACGGCGTGAGGATCGGAATCGAGATGCATCCGGGCTTTGTGGTCTACAATCCTGAGACCCTGCTCCGGCTGCGCGCCGAGGCTGGTCCCGCCATCGGCTGCAACTTCGATCCCAGTCACATGTTCTGGCAGGGCATCGACCCTTGCAGTGCGGTGCGCGCTTTAGGTGAGGCGGTTTTCCACTGCCACGCCAAGGACACCAAGCTCTACGCGGACAACTACCGCGTCAACGGTGTGCTGGATACCAAACCCTATAGCAACGAGAAGAATCGTTCGTTTCTCTTTCGCACCGTGGGGTACGGCCACGGCCGGGAGTTTTGGACAGATCTCGTGTCCACCCTCCAAATGGTGGGCTATGATGAGGTGCTTTCGATCGAGCACGAGGACAGCTTGATGTCCATCGACGAAGGTCTCACCAAGGCGGCGAACTTCCTCAACGAGATTGTTATCAAAGAAAAGCTGCAGCAAATGTGGTGGGCGTGAGAAAGCGGTGACCGGGTCGATGTAGCGCGGGCGTCTCGCCCGCTGTGGCGTGGCCATCCTGCCCACGCGTGGCCGGGGCAAGCCCCGGCCCTACATCAAGCGCGCGGCTGTAAGCGAGGAGAGTGCGAGATGGCAGAAATCAACGTCGCTTTACTGGGTTACAAATTCATGGGCAAAGCCCATTCCAACGCCTACCGGCAGTTGCCTCACTTCTTTCCGGGCAAGCTCGAGCCGCGCCTGAAGGTGATCTGCGGGCGTGACCGGGTGGCGCTGGAAGCGGCGAGGCAGCAATACGGCTGGGAGGAAATCGAAACCGATTGGCGCCTTGCGGTGGAGCGCGAGGACATCCAGGTAGTGGATATTGCCACACCCGGTAACTTTCATCCCGAGATGGCCATTGCCGCCGCCCAGGCCGGTAAGCACATCATCTGCGAGAAGCCGCTGGCGAACACGCTGGCCGAGGCCAAGACCATGCTAAAGGCGGTGGAGAAGGCGGGCGTCAAGCACATGCTGATGCACAATTACCGCAAGATCCCTGCTGTAGCTTTCGCCAAAAAACTGATTGAGGACGGCAAGCTGGGCGACATCTACCACTACCACGGCGCCTATCTTCAGGATTGGATCATGGACCCGGACTTTCCGCTCGTCTGGCGCCTGGAGAAGAAGCACGCCGGCAGCGGCGCCCTCGGAGATATCGGGTCGCACGCTGCCGATTTGGCGCAGTTTCTCAACAGCAGCATTGATTCAGTAGCCGGCCATATGACGACTTTCATTAAAGAGCGACCAGTCGCCGCGGCCACTGGAGCCGGCGCCTGGGGGGCTAAAGGCAGCAAGGGCAAGGGCAGAGTTACCGTGGACGATGACACAAACTTTCTCGCCCGTTTTCGCAACGGCAGCGTGGGCGTGTTTGAGTCCTCGCGCTTCTGCGGCGGCCGCCGCAACTACAACACTTTCCAGATTTACGGGAGCAAGGGCAGCATCGCTTTCAATCTGGAAAGAATGAACGAACTTGAGTTGTATGACCGCACAGAAGACCCGGCGGCGCAGGGGTTCAAGACCATTATCGTGACCCAAGGCGTGCACCCCTACGTGGGAGCGTGGTGGCCGCCGGGCCACATCATCGGTTACGAGCACACTTTTGTCCACGCTCTCCACGATTTCTTCACCTGCCTCGAAGAGGATTGCCTGCCCGAACCCAACTTCCACGACGGTGTGAAGAACCAGGCAGTGCTCGATGCGGTGGAGCGTTCGGCGAAGAGCGGGAGGTGGGAGAGGGTAAAGGGCTGAGAGGAGGAGTCAGAAGTCAGGAGTCAGAACGCCGTGGACACAGGCCGGCAACCAGCTAGGACTTTTCACGATCGGTCGGTGTGGCAGAAGGCGCACCAATATGTGCTAACGGTCTACAAACTGACTGCCACGTTTCCAAAACGGGGTGCGAGCGGAACGCGGATTCTAGGGTGAATTCCAAGTCAATTCTGGTACGCGGCGATTACGAAGACTATCTCGTTCGCGTCTACTTCGGGCCACGGTTCATCCGAAGCCAGGACTTTCTGGGAGCGTGCATCGATAGAGCCTACCTTGACTTCAACCGTACCTTGCGCGGCCTGAGCAAATTTGACGCCAGTAGAGCGTTGAGCAAGAGTGCAGCGAGCATGGTAAAGAAGGCCTTCGGCGCTCTAGAGACAGCGTGCGCACATGAAATCAGCGCGGTGGAATTCGATAACTGGCATCGGTGCGCATGCGAAGGCCTGATTTCTAAATACGCTGACAGTGGGTACGGCTTCCTGAAACTACCGTGCTCCTGGAGTCAGCTCGACGACTACGACCTGTATCTGGACCGCCAAAACTGGATCCGGGATAAGTTCGAGCTCGTCCCGTTGGACACCGAATTTCGCCTCTGGCTGGGACAAGAAGCCCAGCTCAGGGGTGGAAAGTGACCAGCCTTCCCAGGGCGTATTTGAGAGGAATTCTGACTCCTGACTCCTGGCTTCTATGTCCTACATGCTCGGAATCGACGTCGGCACCACGGGCACGCGCGCCGTGGTGGTGCGTCCGGACGGGCATGTGATGGGCGGGACAACCGCCGACCATCAGCCCATGCGCATGCCGAAGCCGGGCTGGGCGGAGCAGGACCCGGAGGACTGGTGGCAAGCCACGGTACTGGCCGTCCGCGGCGCCTTGAAGCAGGCCCAACGGCAAGGCGGAGACATCGCCGCCATCGGTCTCTCCGGGCAAATGCACGGCGTCGTCTGTCTCGACAAAGCCAACCTTGTTCTTCGTCCTGCCCTGTTGTGGTGCGACCAGCGGAGCCAGGCCCAGTGCGATTGGATCACGTCCAAGGTGGGCGCCGGCCGGCTGATCAAGCTGGCGTCGAATCCGGCTTTAACCGGGTTCAGCGCCCCCAAGCTGCTCTGGGTGCGCGACAACGAGCCCGAGACCTTTGAGCGCACAGCGCATTTCCTGCTGCCCAAGGACTACGTCCGTTTCCGGCTAACGGGAGAATTTTCGACCGACGTCTCCGACGCTTCCGGCACGCTGCTCTTCGACGTCACGCACCGGCGCTGGTCCAAAGAATTGATCGAGGCGTTGGATATTGACCCCCAAGTGTTGCCTCGCACTTTCGAGTCCCCGCAGATTACCGGCCAAGTCACCGCCGAGACGGCGCTTCTGACCGGACTGAAGGCAGGCACGCCGGTTGTGGGCGGAGCCGGCGACCAGGCGGCAAGCGCCGTCGGCAACGGGATTGTCCTCGCCGGGCGCACTTCTGCCACGCTGGGAACCTCAGGAGTGATCTTCGCTTATACCGACGTCGCCACACTCGACCCTCAAGGCCGCATTCACACCTTCTGCCACGCGGTTCCCGGCAAATGGCACGTAATGGGAGTCACCCAGGGCGCCGGCCTTTCACTTCGTTGGTTCCGCGAACAGCTCGGAGCGTCCGAGGCATGGTACGCCCGCGAGACAGGAGAAGACGCCTACAATCTAATCGTCAGGGAGGCAGAAAAAGTTCCTGCGGGAAGCAACGGGTTGTTGTTCCTGCCCTACCTTATGGGCGAACGCACACCACACCTTGACGCACAGGCGCGTGGCATGTGGTTTGGGCTTACAGCCGCTCACACCCGCGCGCATCTCATCCGCGCTATTCTGGAAGGTGTCGCCTTCAGCTTGCGCGACTCGCTGGAGATTTTCAAAGAACTGGAGATTCCCGTCAAACAGATCCGTGCTTCAGGCGGTGGCTCGCGGAGTTTCTTCTGGCGGCAGATCCAAGCGGACATTTACGGCAAAGAAGTGGTCACGCTGCGGGAGTCTGAAGGGTCTGCCTTTGGTGCTGCGCTCCTGGCCGGCGTTGGGGGAGGCATTTACTCTTCGGTGGAAGAGTCGGCCCGAGAAGGGCTTCAGGTTCGGGAGTGCCTCTTGCCGATCGAGGAGAACGCCCGGCTCTACGATCGGCAGTACGAGGTCTACCGGCAGCTCTATCCGGCGGTGAAGGGATTGATGCACGAACTGGCGACTTTGGCCTGATTTGGACGTTAGGTTGAACCCCCTCACCCGGCTCGCTACGCTCGCCACACTCTCCCCCAAGGGGCGAGGGCTGGGTCTGGTTTGGGGCGTGGGGCTATCTGGCTTCGCGAGATCTGAGCCGGCTGTATTCCCAATAGAATCCAAGAGCAAAGCCGATGATCGCGGCTATCCCAAAAAGCGGAGAGGACTTGAAAATCGAAACTGGATCAATGGCTATTTCGGTTCCCGGCTTCGGTAGGCGTACCGAGCACCACAACCAGGAGAACCAAACCAGGACCAACGAAAGCAGCCCGCGAGGACACTCCTCACAAGAATCACGATGTACCATCACTAGCACAGCGGACTGCGAACTTCAAGCGTCCTTGGCCTAGAATTCTGGGTTATTTCGGGTTTTGCATTGAGGTTGTGTCTAAGCTTTGGAATCCAAAATCTCAAACCGAGCTGTCATAAAGTCCCGCCAAGCAAGACGCACCGGACCTCCGCGCTTTGGGACACTCGTCGCCCTGGCATGTCTGCCATTACTTCTGGCGGCCGCAACATCAAGCGGCAACCTTCTCTTGCGGTCAGGCTTCTCATCGTCATTCTTAACGAGGCCATCCATGGCAAACCCCGCGACATCCTATCAAGCTCAAGTGGAGAAGACGCAATACAAGGGTTGGAGCGTGTATCGCCTGACCAACGGCATTGTGAGTCTCTACGTCGCGCCGGACATCGGCGGGCGCGCCATCCAGATGCAACTGGGTGATCAGGAATTCTTCTTCGTCAACCCGGATTTGGCCGGGAAAGTTCTTCCTCCTGAACAGAATAACGTAAAGACAGGCTGGGCCAACTACGGAGGCGACAAGGTGTGGCCTGCACCCGAAGGCTGGATGAGCGACAACGAGTGGCCCAGCATCCCGTATTACATTCTCGACGGCAGCCGGTTCGCCTCTCAAGTGGTGACGGAGACATCCGGCGAAGTTGCTGTCCGCGTCACTAGCCCTCCTGACGCACGTACCGGCGTACAGTTTGAGCGTACGTTCCACGTTTACGCAGGGACAACGCGGATCAAGGTGGACCAGGTGATGCGGAACATCAGCCGCCGTGAGATCCGCTGGGGCATCTGGCATTTGATTCAAAATGACGCTGCTGACGCCCACGATCCCTCAAAGCCAAACCCGGAACTCTACATGTACGTCCCGCTCAACCCGCACAGTCGATATCCAGAGGGCTACTACAAGCCCTATGGCGACGCTCGCCACCCCAGCTACGAACTCATTGACGGCGGGCGCATGCTGCGGGTCCACTACTCATATCGGGTGGGGAAGGCGGCAGCCGACAGCGACCGCGGCTGGTACGCAGTCGTGAACGGGCAAAAGAACATCGGGTTTGTTGAGAGCTTTAAGTACTTCTCCGGCGCGGAATATCCAGACGGGGCCTCGGTCGAAACCTGGAATGACGGGCCGGGCACCATGTCTCGCGGCGCGTTTGATCAGACCCTGGAGAACGATCCCAAGAAGACTCCTTACTTCCTGGAGTCTGAACTCCTAAGCCCCTACGCCACGCTCGCGCCGGGCGAGGAATACTCCTTCTCAGTCCATTGGGCGCCCACGCGTATCCCGAATCCGGTTCGCGACGTGAGCCCGGCAGGAGCAGTCAGCGAGCCCCCTACGGCTAAAGCCCAGGGCGGCAGCGTGACGCTCAACGGGGTGTTTGGGGTGTTCTCGCCTGGTACCCTCGAAGCCGCGTTCTACAGCGCCTTCGGCGAAGAGCTCCGCCACGTGAACCTGCAGGCCGTCGACCCGCGCGAGGTGGTGCGCCTCGAGAAATCGGTGCCGCTGCCCCCGACCGCCTTCCGTGTGAGTATCCTGGTGCGCGATACCGATGGCGAGAACCGCGGCTTCCTGGGGAATGTGGTGTTGAGGTAACTCGCTCCTCTGGTTTTCTCCGTGCTTGATATCCGTAATGTAGGGCCGGGGCTTGCCCCGGCCCTGGAGTTTCTACCTTTCTGGCAGTTACAGGTTTGACATGGGAACCTAACATTTGGTGCCTTTTGATAAAAGGTGAGGCTTTGTGTTTGTCAGGCCCGGAGGGCCGATAGAGAATAGCCCACGGCGCGCACTAGATCAGACATACAGCCCGTTGACAAAGACCGGCGGTTTATGGAAACGAGCCCGCATATTATACCTGACCAACATTCATTTGCCTTCAGGCCAGCTGGCCAGCCCGGCCAGCACCGATTACCATTAGAGTAACAGTTGATTTGTTGTTTCTTCCACCCCATCCCGGCAGGGTTCCGAATCGTCCCTCCAGTAAAAGGCCTTCGCCCCCGTGGGTTAACATTTCTGCTCCTTTTCCGTCCGACCTAGGGGCACCCCTTGTGGGTGCCCTGGGCCTCAAAGAAGACTAGCGGGGGCGTACACGGAGGGCACCCACAAGGGGTACCCCTACAACCCAACCCTATGAGTGTTCCTTTCCTGCACACTCGATGTTAGAATGGTTTCCAAGCGAAGCTTATGGCGCTTAGCCGCTCAGGTCTGCAAGCAAAGATACTCCTCTTGATTGCGGTAACCGTGGTCTCCGTGGTTGCCGTGTCCACCTATCTCGCCGCCACGTGGCTCACCCGGCTACCGATTGAAGAGGAGGTCTACCGAAAGGCTCTAGGCCAAGCGAAGCTGACGGCCCACGAAGTGGGCAACGATTTGGCCTTGGGGAACCCAGAGGAAGCGCAGCGGATCATCCGGCAGGTCCAGCGTGATGCTCCCGGCATCGTTCAGGGTGACCTCTACCTGCACAGTCCCGCGCACAAGCTTCTGGTTTCTACTGACCAGGGTGGAAACCATTCCGAGTTGGACCGCCTGCCAGGCGTCGAGCGCTACAACGAGTTTGAGCGACCTGAGCCGGACCAGATCAGCATCGAGACCCCGGATAGCAAGTATTGGATTATCTCTACCGGTGTGCGCCAGCGAGACGGGACGGACGGCTGCCTGGTTCTGAAGGTTTCCAAGTCGCGCTCCAACATGATCACGCGTGACCTGGTGAAGCGGAACCTGGTGGTGATGCTGGCCAGCCTCATCGCTATCGTGGTGGCGATCCACTTTTTCTTTCAGAAGAACGTAGGCATTCCGATCACCGAAATGATCCAAGTGATGGAAGCGGCGGAGGGTGGGCAGCTGGATGTCCGTGCCCACGTCCCGCCGAGCGACGAACTGGGGCAGTTGGGTGACCACTTGAACCGCATGTTAGGTCGATTAGAGAACTTCAACAACGAACTGAACCGCAAGGTGGAGGAAGCCACCTCCGAGCTCGAGCGCAGGAACGAGCAACTGAACCGCATCAACGAAGAGCTCTTTGAAACACAAAGGACGCTGGCGCGCTCGCAGCGGTTGGCCGTGGCGGGGCAATTGGCGGCGAGCCTGGCGCACGAGATCGGCACACC
>DATJKY010000429.1:0-5805 GCA_035490955.1 Terriglobia bacterium
TTCCGCCACCTCGGACCTTATCGGGTTGCTTCGTGACTTCAAGGGGACGGCGACAGCGCAAGCTCGGAATATGGGCATTAGCAATCTTTGGGAGAAAAGCTACCACGACCATGGCCTGCGAGCCGATGATAATCACAATGCCGTCGCGCGTTACATTTTCAACAACCCGGTAAGGAAAGCCTCGTCAGGGACCCTCGTGATGGGCCCAATTCGGTTCGTGGATGTTTGATTGGAAGAAAGGTGTAGCGCCTATAGGCGCGTACTTCCCACCCTGGAAGTAGCGGCGGCTTATGCCGCCCCCGGTTTCAGACGTGGCGACGTAACTCGCCGCTACATGCCCGTACGCACGGCTCGCATCACGTCCTCTGTGACTTCACGACAAGTGCTGTGACCACCCAGGTCGGGTGTTCGCACTCTCCCTTCACGCAAGACGCCACGAATGGCGCTGTCGAGCAGTGCGGACCCTTCGGGGAGTCCGAGATGATCGAGCATCATGGCGGCGGAGAGGAAGGTCGCCAGGGGATTGGCAATGCCCTTTCCCGCGATGTCTGGAGCGGAGCCATGGACGGGCTCAAACATCGAAGGAAAGCGGCGCAGCGGATCAAGGTTGGCGCTTGGAGCTAAACCGATGCTGCCCGTCAGAGCGGCGGCGAGGTCGCTCAGAATGTCGCCGAAAAGGTTCGACGCCACCACCACGTCGAAGGTGTGCGGCCGCCGGACGAGATGAACCGTGGCTGCGTCTACGAGCAGCGATTCGGTCTCCACCTGGGGGTAGTCCGACTTCACCTCGTCGAACACCCGGTCCCACAACACCATGCCGTAGCCCTGGGCGTTCGACTTGGTAATCGACGTCACTCGCCTCTTGCCGTTCCGTCGTACCGCCAGTTCAAACGCGTAACGGATCACTCTCTCCACCCCCTGCCGAGTGAAGACCGAAACCTGGACGGCAACCTCGCTCGGGTTGCCGTGATGGATGAAACCGCCCGCCTGCGCGTACTCCCCCTCAGTATTCTCGCGCACCACCACCAAGTCGACCTCGCCGGGACTGACTCCCGATAGGGGCGAGCTGACGCCGGGGTAGAGGATAGCGGGACGCACGTTTACGTACTGGTCGAAAGTTCTGCGGATTGGCAGCAGCAAACCGTTGAGCGTAATGTGGTCCTGGATTGCCGGATGTCCGATGGCCCCAAGCAGAATGGCGTCTGAGCCGCGCAGTTGATTGAGCGCGTCAGGAGGCATCATGCGACCGTGCCTGAAGTAGAAGTCGGAGCCCCAGTCGCAGGTCAGGAAGTGAAACCTGACCTTGAGCCTCTTGCCGATTTCTTCCAGCACCTCAAGAGCCGCCGGCACCACCTCGCACCCGATCCCGTCCCCGGGTATCGCGGCGACGCGGAATCCTTTGGTTTCTCCCACAAGTCCTCCCTCAGGGGTGGCCCCGGGAGCGCGGCCATCCTGGCCGCTCTCTCTTCCCGACGTTGGCGGGCTGGAAGCCCGCGCTCCCGGCCCCGTGCCCTCTGCGGCCAGGAGAGCCTCAACATAGAGGTCACGGAGACGCTCCATGTGCTCCGTGTTAAGGCTTGAGAGACACAGAGGACACGGAAACTCTCGTTTCGGTTGCGGCCCGGCGGGCTGCGGCATAACATGTTTAAAGGCGAGATGGCGCACCAAATCTAGGCGCAATCGCAAAATTGAGCTGGACGAGAACGATGAATGCCATGCTCAAGTAAGTGTTGAAGAAACACAATGAAGCGGCCAGAGCATAAAGCGCTTGGCCAATCGCGATGCGGCGACAGATCGCCGCCGGCACCGCCGCCGGCATATCGTCTCTCGTGAGGCGCGCTCGCACGGTATACCCCCAAGTAGCATAGAGCACGGCCCCAAGAAGCAGCACGTTGATCAAGGAAACAAGAAGCGCGAGCCGATATCTGATTCACGGCAGCCCTCATTCTTCTTTCATTCTCAACTTTGACCCCTTCTGCTCCACAAACTTATTGAACTCTTCGATCATTGGCTTCGTCCACTTGCCGTCAATCTCGCCGGGTGTGTACTTGCCCTCACGCAGCATCATGTGTCCCCACTCGTC
This sequence comes from Terriglobia bacterium, assembly GCA_035490955.1. Classification (GTDB taxonomy): domain Bacteria; phylum Acidobacteriota; class Terriglobia; order UBA7540; family UBA7540; genus DATJKY01. Next base: position 2,084 of record DATJKY010000429.1, read on the forward strand.
AATAAGGTGAGTCATCTGGGCCTCTTCCGCCACCTTCTGGGCAAGATGAGGCGGTACGAACGTAATCCCTTCCGGATCGCTCACGGCCACGTCCCCGGGCATCACCGTGGCCTGGCCGATGCGGATGGGTACGTTGATGCCCATCAGCGTCACGTTCGAGAGCGCCGAGGGGTCAAAGTCACGCACATAAACGCGGAAGCCTTTGATCTCGGAGAGACCGGTGACGTCACGTACCGCGCCGTCCACAATCAGGCCGGTGCGGCTCTTGGCGAAAATGGAGGTCCCGAGATTGTCACCCGCGAAGGTTCCATCCTTGATTTTCCCGAACAGGTCCACTACCAGCACGTCGCCCGGCTGAAGCGTGTCAATCACCCAGGAGTTCTGCGCGCCCACGCGTCCTTCCTGCTGGCCGCGTTCTTTGATCACCGCATTCACATCCGGTCGAAGCGGCATGAAGACGGCCGTCACCACTCGACCCACCAGGCGCTCGCCGGGGTTAATCACCTTCCAGCCCCCTTCGAACTGGTTGGGGTAGCCGGCGTGGCGCAATACACCCCAGGCTTCCTCAGCGTCCACTGTCTTCAGACTGTCCAGCACCTCGTCCGGCACCTTTGGCCGCCCGTCCGGGAACCGCTCCCCCTGCCACTGCCGGGTGAGTTCCATACGCTGCTCCTTCGAAAACATGCCAAGCTGCGCCCATCCCGGGGTAGCGATACAAAACAGGGCGACCAAAGGAATGAAGTATCGATGTTTTTTTCTCATGGCTTTTCTCCCCTGCTGTGGTTGCGCAAACCGAAGCAGTTTCACGAAAAGGCGCAAAGTCGCCAAGCCCGCAAAGCAAACGAGTTCTTGCTTGCGGATCTTTATCTTTGCGCCTTGGCGCCTTTGCGTGAGGGCTTTTCATTTTTCATGGCTTCTCTGGCTTTCCGGCAAGCGGCTCAGCTGGCGCCTTTTTGGGCTAGGTAAAAGGTTCGGCAACCGGCTCGCAGGTACGGGTTGCCGGGAGCAAAGAGCGAAGCGTCCCAGCTTTGAATTCGGGGGAAGCCTGCCGCGCGCAGGGCTTGGCGGATCTCGGAAGCAGTCCACCACACCTCCTCGACGCGCTCGCGAAACCGCTGCCAGCCGCCTGCCTTTCGAATGAACCACTCGACATTCTCGCAACCCTTAGCGCGACGCCGGTCGTAGCTGCCTCGCATCACCATCACCACACCTGGCTTTTCAATCCACCAGGTGCTAGGCCAGTTCTTCTCCAGATGTAGGCGGTTATTCACGTCGAAGTAGAAGTGACCGCCCGGACGCAAGGCGCGCGCTGCAGCCTTGACCACTTTGGTGAGGTCTGCTTTCCGCGACACATGATTCAAAGCATCGAACTCGCAGGTAATCAGGTCGACCGGTTCCGGCAGCCGAAAAGTCCGCATGTCGTCGCGAATGACGGTCACAGGCGCGCCGGCCCCGCGCGCCTTGGCGCGCGCGAGGCGGCACATGGTAGGCGAGAGATCCACCGCATAGACCTTAATGCCGCGGCGCGCGAATTCCAGCGCTGTCGTTCCTGTGCCACAACAGATATCGCAAGCGGAACGTACGTGAGGCAGGATTTCACCCAGCAGACGGCGCCGGACGCGTCGCCACCAAGAGACATAAGGAGCAAACATCTGGTCGTAGTAACGCGCCAGAAGTTTGTACGGCCGTTTGCTCGAAGTGGACGGCATTGCTCTTCCCGATCACCTCTTGGGACGCCAGAACCGGTGGCAACCTCGTTCACCAGCGTCCGCGCGCTACATCATGGCGACAAATGAATGCTAGAATCAAGGCGAGATGGATGTCGGGGTGTTGAATGGCCATCGACAGGGCATTGCAAAGCAGGCGTGAAGAGATACTGAGTATTGCCGAGCGCTACGGAGCGCGGAACGTCCGAGTCTTTGGATCGCGCGCCCGGGGCGAAGGTCGACCCGATAGTGATATCGATATACTCGTCACAGTCAGAGATCACGCCAGCTTGCTGGAGCTCGTGGCTATCAAGCAGGATCTCGAAGATCTCTTGGGCTCCACCGTTCACGTCGTTACCGAAGATGCTATCAGCCCCTACATCCGAGAGCAAGTGCTGAGGGAAGCCGTCGCGCTGTGAAGGACGACGGAATCGACAATGGTTAGTGGTGATTAGCAAGGCTGGACGTAACGCCGCCACAATCGCAGCATTTGCTGGCACGATGCCGGCGCTACAGCCACCAGAGCGACGGGACGTTTCGGATACTGGGGCCAATGTCGGTGTGTCGACGTCGGATACGCCTTCAACATGGGACGCGAAGGCCAGTTTCAAAACCTTCTTGCTAAGCAACTGTAAATAAGCAACTTATTTCACATCCTTAATGGATGGCTGGCGCATGTCATTCATATTTCGCCAAAAAGCGGCCTAATTTCGCTCTAAGTTGCTGACACCGTTAGACATAACATCTTTGGGTTTGTTTCTCGGATTTGTGAAGTATGTTACTGATAAAAAGCAGGTTAATTCCATTGGGTTTGTTTCCGGCTCCCTCTCTTTTCCTTGGCATCCGATCTGGGTCCCAGTCCTGCAGTTAGAAGAATTCTCGCTACCGGTTTATAACTTGTGAGTTCCGAATTCTGAATCCGCATCCTTAATCCCGACCGACAGCACCATACCCTTGTCGCAGCTAACCAGACGTCGGCGGCAAAGCTCCAGTATAACCATAGGTACTGGGGTTGTCAATAGGGTAAATTATGTAGGGGTAGTCGCAAAACTTTCCAGCTTGGTCACCACCGGCCGTCGCGACTTCGCGCGTGTGCGCCCAGCTCATGTTGCCGCCTTCCAACTCCTGCCCTGACCACGGCCTAGGCAACAACGTCGGTGGCCGCGCGAAGTTTTCGTCACTCTTCGCCGGCGCCCAGTACCTCGAGGTCGGCTTTGTCCTGTGCGCGACCGGTGAGCCTCTTGTTCCGAATCAGCGCTTGCCGGCTGATGAAGCTCACCCGGATTCCTTCCAAGTCGGCGTCCACGCGATCTCCCCAAGCCTCATCGAAAGGCACACCCGTGATCGAGGTGAGGAGATCGATGCGGTTCGGCGGCACTCCTAGCTGGATCACGCGGTAGGAATCGGCGAAATCTGCTGCTTTCAGACCGAGAGAAGCGAATCCAAAACCCGCCAGTGCGGACTCCAGTCGCCTTGTGTTTCCCGGGGAGTTGCGGACGAGCACGTCCAAGTCACCGGTGTAACGCGGGAATCCATGGTAGGCCAGTGCTACCGCGCCGACGATCAGATACTCAACCCCGTTTGAGTTGAGCGACTCGATAAAGCGCGCCAGTCGTCCGGAAGGGGCATCTCCCTCCTTGTGTGCCAGGGCCCGTAGTTGGAAGAGAATCTCCAGCCGTTCGCCTGGCGACAGCTTGCGATAGTATTCGCGCGTGGCCTCTTCGGCCTCGCCGAAAGTTCTGAACTTGGCGACAATAGGTTGCACCAATTTATTGTACTCCTGTTATCGTACACTTGGCGCCCGCAAGTCATGTGGCAAGTCTCCTGACGACAACCTGTTGCGTAACAGCGAAGGCGGAATCGTCAAGTAGTGCAATGCCGCCCTGCGGCCACAACTCTGCTCTGAGGTCCTTCTGCGCGGCAGTCCTGTTTGCGCCTGACGGCTCACACCGGGGCCCAAGCAAGAACAAGAGTAGCGCAGACCCCGCTTGTGGGTCTGCGGCTCGTGACGTTGCC
>DATJKY010000430.1:0-2361 GCA_035490955.1 Terriglobia bacterium
CATTGGACAGCTATTTCGGAACCTGATGTGGCGAAGTCGGTGGGAGTGTAGGCGAGGAGCGGTTTTGGGCTAGGTCGGGTGGCCACGGAACGGAGGGGCTATCTTTGGGCGAAGGCATCCGGCAGGCTGGGAGCCTCGGTAGCGCTGGCCGGATTAGGAACAGTTCGTGGTGTAAGAAAGAGGAAGAGAGCGAGTCGGGGCGAGGGCTAGCTGCTGTCGAGGGCACGAGGCGCAGAGAGGCTGAGCCAGAGGAGGCGAACCAGTTCCACGGCCTGGCGAGGGTGATGCGATCCACGGTGCAGGTAGCGCAGCCGGTAGAGGCGTTCGATGGTCAGAGCCAGAGCGACCAACAGGCAGGTGATGAGCAAGCTGTGCGCCTCATGATGGCAGAGGTGCTCCAAACCGTAGCGATTCTTGGCATCGTTGAACCCTTGATTCTCGATCTCCCAGCGGGCTTTGGCCAGACGGAAGAGAGTCCGGCTGCCGACTTGGCGAGAGGGGAAATCGGTGAGCCAATAAGCTTCGACGACCTGGCCATTGGGTTTGCGTTGGCGATAGAAGAAGACGCGTACCGTTTCCCAGCGCAGAGTTTCCCAAGGATCAAAGTCGTCGGCGTCCCAGAGCTCGATGTGGTCGCCGCCTTGGCGGAAGACTGCCGTGGGAGGCTGAGCGCGAAAGCGTCGTCTGGCCGCCTGAAACAGTTCGGGCAAATTGGCCTTCAGCCGTGCCACCACCCGCAACCCCAAGTCTCCGGCCAGGTGCAGAAACCCGGCGCGGGCATACTCGGCGTCGACCACCACATAGTCGGCAAAACGTGGCCCCACCTGACGTACAGTGCGGCGCAGCAGGCGTTGTCCGGCGGCGTACTCGCTGTCGCGGGGGCCGTAGGGCTCCACGTCCAAAGGAAGGATAAGTCCAGTACCTACCACGCTGATCAGGGCCAGGGCATGGTGATAACCCCGGATGTGGTGGGCGCGGTCGCGCCAGGGACGGCAGAGCGGACACTTGCAGGCGCTACATCGCCCCACCGTAGTGCCGTCCACACTCAGTCCAATGAAATGACTATCGTCGAAAGCCTTGTTGCGCTTGGCGCGGCGCACGCAGTCTGCCAGGGCGCGACGGGTGGGGGCAGGGTCCAAACGCTCGGTGAAATAGCCCAGGGCATCGTCGCCGAAGGCTCGGCTCACCCCCAGGGTGCGCGCCGCCCAACCCACCAGAGCCTCGATGGCATGGAAGGCGTAGTCGCGCAGCACTTGGCCGATGAGCAGCCCCCACAGCAAAGCGGAGGCGGGAATCTGAGGTTGCACTCGGCCGTCGCCGGGAGACTGCACGTAGGCCCGCAGGCCCAGGCAGCGGATCACGTATTTCTGGAGTCGACGCGGCGTCGGCCCTTTCACCGCTGCTTCCGCCTTTGCTGGCGCGCCAGCACCAGCAGTTGGGCGTTGGCGGCCAGCACTTCCCGCACCGCGTCTTGGAATTCGCGCCCGGCATCCACGCGGCGACGGACGTCCTCGACCCAGTCCTTAGGGATGTGCTGGACATGCTTCTTGCCCCGCACCATGAAGGTGAAGGACCAGACCGGATGGCGTGGGCCGTCGGCGCAATGGCAGGTAGATTTGCCGCAGCGCAGATGCGACAGGGAGAGAGAGCCGGGAAGCAGATCCTCGGGGAGATGGAAACGACGCACGAGTTCGAACTTACGTTGCCGGAGTCGAGAGGCCTGAGCCCCTTTAGGTTCAACCTTCATCTTATTGTATATTTACAACAAGACGAGGACAAAAGCAAGCCCTCCTTTCGAATGCGAAAATAGGACACCCCCTCGATGGTCTCCGCAGCAGGGCCGGATGGTAGGTTATCTCAAGGCCGCAATAGCCTGCCGGTCAGCGATGTTCCGAAATAGCTGCCATACCATCAGCTACTTCGGAACCTAACATGGCAAAGCCAGTGAGAGCATAGACGAGGCGTGATTTTGAGCTAGTCGCAGCCAGGACGGAAAAGAGCGGCTATTTTCAGCCGACAAGCATCCGGGAGGTTGGGAACCTCAGTAGCGACGGCCGGGTTGGAGCAGTTGGTGTCGGAAGGGGAAAAGACCAGAGCCAGAGTGAGGGCTAGCTGCTGTCGAGGGCGCGAGGAGAAGAAAGGCCAAGCCAGAGGAGGCGAACCAGTTCCACGGCCTCGCGAGGGTGATGCGAGCCGCGGTGCAGATAGCGCAGCCGATAGAGGCGTTCGATGGTCAGAGCCAGGGCGACCAGCAGCCAAGTGATGAGCAAGCTGTGGGCCTCATGATGGCAGAGGTGCTCCAAACCGTAGCGATTCTTGGCATCGTTGAACCCTTGATTCTCGATCTCCCAGCGGGCTTTG
>DATJKY010000431.1:0-11212 GCA_035490955.1 Terriglobia bacterium
TCGGCAGCCTGCTTGCTCAGAATCCGGACTTTACTTTGTTCGATCGAGGGCTTGTAACGCACGCCTCGCGACCTCCGGCGGCAATGGCGCGTAGCCTAGGCCTGAACACCTCCTCTGACCGGAGGTCAGCATCCAGCGGAGGAGTCCCACGAGGACAGCCTTCTTGTTCTCATCTTCTATCCGTTCGGGCAACAATAGCCACGTATAAGTTACAATCGGATAGGCGGTCTGACCGGGAGGGTTCGTAATCGAAACATCGAAACCCTGGTCTGGATTGTCGGGAGTCTCCGCCGCGGCATCGGTTACGCTCGAAATATCTGCCTTAATGAACCGTCCCGCTGCATTTCTGACCAGTCCAAAACTCAGTTCATGTTGGAGCGCATAGATGAATTCGACATACCCGATGGAGTTCGGAGTCTGTTGCACAGTGGAAGCAACACCTTCGTTGTGCTCGGCTCCGATTCCCACCGGCCATTGGACCGTGGCGCCGGCGCCGACTGAAGCTTTCCATTCCCGACTGATCTTGGAAAGGTAATCAGTCCAGGCAAAGCTGGTGCCGCTGCCGTCTGAGCGGTGAACCGCAACGAGGTCGGCGTCCGGAAGGGCTGCATTCCGGTTTGAGGCTGCGATCCGAGGGTCGTTCCATTTTCTGATCTTTCCCAGGTAAATGCCGGCCAGGGTTTCGGGTGTGAAGTGGACGTTCTGGCGAAGGCCCTTCAGGTTGTAGATGGGAACGACGGCGCCAAGCACCGTCGGAAGAGATATGAAGCGCTGATGGCTTTCCGGCATCATTTCGCGGGACAAAGGCACTTCGGAAGCGCCAAAATCTACCTTACCTTCTGTCAACAGCCGAATCCCCTCCGCCGACCCAACCGCGTCGTAGCCGATGCGAACGTCGAGATGACTCTTCTGAAACAACTCGAACCACAGCCGATAAAGGGGTGCAGGGAATGTGGCGCCCGCACCCTTCAGCGTTCCCTCGGCTTTCGCCAGTGTGCCTGAAGGAGTTGCCTCTAGCCGGCCCTCGTCCTTGATGGCCGCAACTAGCTTGTTGACAAGCTGGTGTGCGAGGTCATCGGCGATACTACTCCATGGAAACGCGTCGGGAGTCGCCAGATAGGACCACAGGATTTCATCATTTCTGCCAACCACTTCTACTGACAGGAATCCCTCATATGCAGGTTGACGAAGGCTGTGGGAACGCGTGCTCGAGGACGTGTAGCCAAACATCCAGGTCTGACTGGTGCCCCTTACGACGGCGTCCGCTTCCGTCGGATCCGTGACCACCTGAATGTCGTGGCTCCCGCGGAGCCGATGAATCACCCGGTCGCGTATTTCCGCCGAGGTGTCGTTGTTCCCCAGCGAATCGACGTACAACCTTCTTACCTTGGAGAGCCTTTCCGCAGTCTGAGCCCAACTGAGGGTGCCCTTGGCGGAGAATAACGCAAATAAAGCGCACAACAAAGGCACGAGCTTGATTGGTGAAGCCAGGCTGTGGTGCGGTCCTTTAGTAGGCTGATGTTTGGACAATCGTGGTAGTCCGGCATTAGAATTGTTACCCTGATTCATCGAGGAGAACGAGCTGTATGGCGCGTAAAATAATTTACTGGGTGAGTACCGGCCTGTTGGCCGCACTGTCGGTCTTTGCTGCGATTACTTACCTCTCGGGCAGTCCGCAGGCGGTTCAAGGATTTGCGCACGTCGGATATCCGCAGCAACTGCGCATCATTCTCGGAATCGCCAAACTCCTGGGCGGGATCACCCTTGTCGCACCCGGCTTGCCCAGACTCAAGGAGTGGGCCTATGCCGGATTCACCTTCGCCTGGATCTCGGCATTTGTGGCGCATTATCTGGCCAAAGATGGCCCGAAGGCGTTGATGCCGCTGATACTGCTGATCCTCCTCTTCGTGTCCTATGTGACACGGCCGACGAGCCGCCAACGGCAACCCAAAGCCGTGGTGGCGTAATCAGCAGTCGAACTGCGTGTCCTGCGCCGCGATGATTTGCCAGTTCCCACTCCGCTTCAGCCAAGTGTCTGTCCAAATCAGGCATCGAGATCTCTCGGCTCCATCTTTCGCCTTTGGGACGGAACTCTCGCTGCCGTACACCATCGCGAGGTCATCGCCGAAAAAACGGACCTTAGCGTCGATCAGCCGGCAGTCCCGAGCGGCCTTGGATAAATCTGCCGTGTCAGCTACTTCTTCCGATTTGGTGTAGCGTTTGCCTTCCGGAGACGTGCCCTGAAAGTCGTCGGCCAGGATCTTTTCCGCAATCTTGTTGTGCGTGCACGCGGCTTCGGCCCATTGCCGCTCCGCATCAAGCATGAACTTCGCCGTCGCGTTGTCTGCTGCCGCCCAGCGCCCCTGCTGGCCATGCGCGGCAACAGCTACGATGATCGCGAACATAATCGGCGCCACTCTCATCAGTTGATCAAGAATCACTGTACACTCCTTGAATGAGTACGATAGCAGGGCTTCGCGCGGAGTCAAGTGGGTGGTAACGGGCGATGACGTTACCGCCTTTGGCGAGAATTGCCAGCGGTGCGCGTCGCCGCGTTCGGCAATCATTCGCATATAGCGACAAGCCAGAAGCAATCTGCTAGTTTGCAGGCCGACTCTTTCAATGTCGATGGACGGAGAAGTTGATGATGAGACGAGACGTACGCACTGCCTTGCTAGGAATCGCCGTATTACTCCAGCTGCAGCCGATGTTTGCCCAGGCGCCCTCACCACAACCGCTGACGTTACCTCTCGAATGTGCGTCGGGCGATTGCCCGCTGCTCGGAGGCGCGCCGCAGACGGCGGGACTACGCAGTGGCTCGGTGCGGTTGAAACCCGGTGAGACGGTGGGATGGCACACGACAGGCCAGCACGAAGAGGCGTTAGTGATCCTGCACGGCCGCGGAGAAGCCCGAATCGAAGGCCAGCAAGCGCGCCCGTTCACCGCACCCAAGCTGGTTTACATTCCTCCGGCCACCCGCCATAATATCGCCAACACGGGCCACGAACTCCTAGAGTATGTGTACGTGGTGGCACCGGTCACCGCGCCGTAGCCCCTATGAGATGGGCGTACAGCTTGATTGAATTCAGCCTGCTTCGAGCTGAACTGTCACACGGGATTGCTCCCCGCCCTTGAAAAACCGCAGGGCTAAGAAGCGAGCCCTGCGCTACAAGTACTGGCTTCTGCCGACTGCCTACCTGCTGGCTACCGCGGCCTGCCTTCTTCGTTCCGATCCGGGTAAAAAAAAGGCGGGGATTGCTCCCCGCCCTTGAAAAGCCGCAGGGCTAGAAATGAGCCCTGCGCTACAAGCGGTCAAGTGTGGACTGTCAATTGCTTCCTAGTACATCCCGCCGCCCATGCCTCCCGGAGGTCCGGCCGGAGTCTTGTCTTCCTTTTCCGGGATCTCGCTCACCAGCGCCTCAGTAGTCAACAGCAGCGAGGCAATGGAGGCAGCGTTCTGCAGGGCGGTGCGAACGACTTTCGTGGGATCGATGACGCCATCGTCCACCAAGTCGCCGAAGGCTTCCGTCTGGGCGTTGAAGCCGTGGTTGACGTTGTTGTTCGACTTCACCTTCTCCACCACCACCGCGCCCTCATGCCCGGCGTTCTGGGCGATCATGCGCAGCGGCTCTTCCAGCGCCCGCTTGACGATGTTGATCCCAATCTGCTCATCGCCGTCAGCCTTGAGCTTGTCCAGAGCCGTAAGGCAGCGCACCAGGGCAACTCCGCCGCCCGGCACAATGCCTTCCTCCACCGCCGCCTTGGTAGCGTGCATGGCGTCCTCGACGCGAGCTTTCTTCTCCTTCATCTCGGTCTCGGTGGCCGCACCTACCTTGATCTGGGCGACGCCCCCTACCAGCTTGGCGAGTCGCTCCTGCAGCTTCTCGCGATCGTAGTCGGAGGTGGTCTCCTCGATCTGGGTTCGGATCTGCTTCACCCGGCCTTCGATATCCGAGGTCTTGCCCGAACCCTCCACGATGGTCGTATTGTCTTTATCGATGGTGATCTTCTTTGCTTTACCCAGGTCATCGGTCTTCACGTTTTCCAGCTTGATGCCCAGGTCTTCGGAAATGGCCTTACCACCGGTCAGGATAGCGATGTCTTCCAGCATGGCCTTGCGACGATCGCCGAAGCCCGGAGCCTTTACCGCAGCGCACTGCAGCGTGCCGCGGAGTTTATTGACCACCAGGGTGGCCAGCGCCTCGCCTTCCACTTCCTCGGCAATGATCAGCAGGGGCTTGCCCGACTTGGCGATCTGCTCGAGCAAGGGCAGGAGGTCTTTCATGGAGCTGATCTTCTTCTCGTGGATCAGGATGGAGGCGTTCTCCAGCACGCACTCCATACGCTCGGGGTCGGTGACGAAGTAGGGAGAGAGATAGCCGCGGTCAAACTGCATGCCCTCGACCACCTCGAGCGCCGTCTCCATCGTCTTGGCCTCTTCCACGGTGATGACACCGTCTTTGCCAACCTTCTTCATGGCCTCGGCAATGATGTTGCCGATGGTCAAGTCGTTGTTGGCCGAGACCGCGCCTACCTGGGCGATCATCGTGCTCTCCTTGACCTCTTTCGAGAACTTATCGAGTTCGCCCTTCACGTGCTTCTTGGAACCGTCCTTTTGCGTCTCGTCGTACCCGCAAATGGTGCGAACCGCCAGCTCGATGCCGCGCTTGACGGCCATGGGATTGGCGCCCGCGGCCACGGTCTTGGCTCCCTCGCGGAAGATTGACTGGGCCAGTACGGTGGCTGTGGTGGTACCGTCGCCCGCCACATCAGAGGTTTTCGACGCCACCTCGCGCACCATCTGCGCGCCCATGTTCTCCAGGGGATCCTTCAGTTCGATTTCCTTCGCCACGGTCACGCCGTCCTTGGTGATCGTGGGGGAACCGAATTTCTTGTCCAGAACCACGTTGCGCCCCTTGGGACCCAACGTAATCTTCACGGCGTCCGCCAGTTGATTCACGCCACGCAGAATCGCCTGGCGGCTCTGCTCGCCGTGCACAATCTGCTTTGCATTTGCCATCTTTCTTATCCTCCAGAAAATTTGATCTTTGTTCTTGGTTTGTCCCGGCCCATCACGCGAAGCTTTCAGCGATCAGCTGTCTGAGGGCTGAGTGCTTGAGAGCTTTTCTCGAAACGGACCAATGACGCCGCCAGCGTAGCCGGCGGTTGTTACTTCTTTCCGCCGCCCGCAGCATGCTTGGCGGTTTCCAGCACACCCAGCACTTCGTCCTCGCGAAGGATCAAGTATTCCTGATCGTCGATCTTGATCTCCGAGCCGGAATACTTTCCGAAAAGGATGCGCTCGCCCGGCTTCACGTCCAGCGCGATCACTTCACCTTTATCGGTCTTCTTACCATGTCCGACGGCCACCACTTCTCCCTCTTGGGGCTTCTCCTTGGCCGTGTCGGGAATGATGATCCCACCCTTGACCGTCTCTTTCTCCTCTACTCGCTTGATCAAAATTCGATCATGAAGAGGTCTAAACGTCATCTTTCAGTCTCCTTTCGGTGATGTTGTTGGGCTCGCCTCACGGATTAAGCAGCGTTGCATCCTGAGATCCGCCCGCCAATTAAGCTCTGATTAGTAACTGTCAGTTGCTTGTTCCAAGGGACGTAAACTAGCACTTACTCCCTTAGAGTGCTAACTTACAGGAAGGCGGGCTGACCTGTCAAGAGGATAATTAGCAGTCCCCAGCGGTGAGTGCTAACGACACCCGTAGAGTACGGCCGCCTCGCCAGTCTTCGGTCCAGCGGATCATCGCTTCCAATGCTGCAGCCGTAGTCAACATATATGTTTTTCAACAGAATAGCGTCCTTAGCGTCAATAATGCATTAAAAGCTCGCCGACCGCAAGGTGAACGCAGGGAGTCCGGCTTGTGCCGCAGCCGAACAGGGAGGGCACCCCTCAGCCAACCTTGCGAGGCTGCCGTCCATCATTGGGAGGCGTGGCTCATTTTCACCAAGCTGACGATGTCGCTTATGGTTCGGGCGATTCGATTGCTACGGACGTTAATCACCATCTTATTTTACGGCGGCCGCGTAAGGAGTGGGGCATGGCCGTGGGAGTGTGCCTCACGAGGGGCCAAGTCGCCGCCACGACAGCAACCGCAGGTGCAACCCACCGATCAGGCACGCCTCGTCACGCCTCCCCCGCGTGCTGACCTTAGGACCTACCAACGCCGCGAATCTCGACGCCACCGTCGACAGGATTTGCAATGACTGGCCTGGATAGCCGATGCTGACGATGCAATGCACGCAATGCACCCTAGCGTTGACGCGCGCCCTCTTGGTTGTTAGCATCGATAACCGGTTAAGGCCAGGGCGCAACCAAAAAACCTAGGTTGAGCCAACCGGTCGCTTCACTCAGGGCTAGCTCTAAGGGCCGGCGGTATGGTGCATCAATCCTATTTAAGGGGATCTCATGACCGATGAATCCAAGACACCCTTCGACGCGATCGTGGTAGGCTCTGGCGCCTCAGGAGGCTGGGCGTGCAAGCGATTGTCGGAGGCAGGACTGAAGGTGGCACTGGTGGATTGTGGTCGCCCCCAGTCGGATAAGAACTTCACCGAACACAAGCCTGCTTTCGAGTTCGAATACCGTAACCGTGCCCCCTCACTGATTCGCAAAACGCGTCCGGTGCAGAAGGACTGCTACGCCTGCATGGAATACAACTACGAATGGTTCTGCAACGATCTCGATGAGCCGTACACGACCTTCGAGGGCAAGCCGTTCAGTTGGCTGGGACGCCTCCGAGTAACCGGAGGGCGCACGAACGTGTGGGGTAGGGTCAGCTTGCGTCTGAGCGATCTGGACTTTAAGGCCGCCTCCTTTGACGGCTATGGAGAGGATTGGCCTGTCAGCTACAAGGATGTCGCACCCTACTACGATATCGTGGAAGAATATGTAGGTATCTGCGGCCAGGCGGAGGGACTGCCGCATCTGCCGGACGGCAAGTTCCAGCCACCCATGGCTCTGACCTGCGCCGAGGCGCAATTTCGAAATCGTGTGAAGGCCAAGCTCGGATGGTTGCCCATGCCTACCCGCAGCGCCAATCTCACCCGACCGATCAATGGCCGCGCCGCGTGTCATTACTGCGGGCCCTGCGAGCGTGGCTGTGTAACTCACTCTTACTTCAACTCCGCCTTTACGACGGTGGCCGATGCTCTGGCCACCGGGAAGTGCACTCACATTCCCAACGCCATGGTGTACAAGGTGCTGATGGATGCCGGCCGAAATCGTGCCAGAGGCGTTCAGTACATCGACCGCATCACGCGCCAGCCGAAGGAGGTCTACGCCCGGGCCGTGGTGCTGTGCGCTCAGTCGCTCGAATCGGTGCGGATCCTCTTGAACTCGGCAAACACGCAGTACACTAACGGCCTCGCCAACTCCAGCGGAGTGCTTGGCCATTACTTGATGGATCATATTACCGGAGGCGGAGCGCGCGGAGAGTTCCCGGACTTAGCAGGCAAGCCCAGCTTGAATGGACCGGACAGACCGGCCGGCATTTATGTTGCGCGCTTCCGAAACCTGCCCGGCGGTCCGAAATCGAAAAGCTTCCTCCGCGGCTACGGTTATGAAGGCGGCGGCACTACCAGCTTTAGCTTTGGTGCTCCGGGGTTCGGGAATGCGTACAAAGAGGCAGTTCGAGAAGGTGGTTGCCGCCTAGGCATCGGGGGTTTCGGCGAATGCCTGCCCCGCTGGGAAAACTATATTGAGATAGACCCTGATGTGAAGGATACCTTCGGGATTCCTGTGCTGCGCATCCACATGGTCTACGGCGAAAATGAAGTGGCTATGGTTAAGGACATGTCCGATTCCGCGGCCGAGATGCTCGAGGCCGCCGGCGCAAAGAATATCCGTTTTCGCGCCCGGCCTTCTCAGCCAGGACGGGCAATCCATGAAGTGGGCATCGCCCGTATGGGCAACGATCCCAAAAAGTCCGTTCTAAACCAGTTTCAGCAGACGCACGACATCAAGAATTTGTTTGTGTGTGATGGCGCGGGATTCACATCCACCGCCTGCCAGAATCCGACGTTGACCATTATGGCGCTCTGTGTACGCTCGATGGATTACCTGATGGAGGAGATGAAAAAGGGCAACGTCTGAGAACACGACAGGAGTCAGAAGTCCAGAGCCAGAAGTCAGGACCGAACGATGAATGATGAATAAGCAGAGGCTCATCGTTCAGGTATTCATCGCTGCTCGTTTTCGAGCTTGTGAAGAGCGCATCCCAGGAACAATTCGACGTGCTGGTAGTCGGCTCAGGCGCTTCCGGCGGCTGGGCATGCAAGCGGCTCGCAGAGTCGGGAATCAAGGTCGCCCTGATCGACGCCGGCCGTCTGCAGTCAGACAAGAACTTTACCGAGCACATGCCCGGCTTTCAACTGAAGTACCGCGACATGGCTCGGGAGGTGATCCGCAAGACCCGTCCGCGCCAAGCGGAGTGCTACGCCTGCACGGAATACAACTACCTCTGGTTCTGCAACGACCTCGAGGAGCCTTACACCACACCCACGGACATGCCGTTCAGTTGGCAGGGGCGAATGCGCGTCACCGGAGGGCGCACAAATACCTGGGCGCGGCAGAGCTATCGCTTCAGCGACCTGGACTTCAAAGCGGCATCCCACGACGGGTACGGCCAGGACTGGCCTCTAAGCTATAAGGACCTCGCGCCCTACTACAGCTTGGTCGAGAGCTACGTGGGCATCACGGGAATCCCCGAAGGTGTGTACGAGCTACCGGACGGAGAGTTCCATCCCCCCATGGGGCTGACGTGCGCCGAGACGCTGTTCCGCAATCGCGTGAAGGAGAAGTTGGGGTGGACGGTGACCCTGGGTCGCTCGGCGAACATCACCAGGCCGATCAACGGCCGGGCGCCCTGCCACTACTGTGGGCCGTGTGAACACGGTTGCGTCACGCACTCCTATTTCAACTCCGCCTTCACGACGGTGGCCGATGCTGTAGCCACCGGCAAGTGCACCCACATTCCTAACGCCATGGCGCACAAGGTGCTCATGGACGAGGAGCGTAACCGGGCGAAGGGGCTGCTCTACATTGACCGCAACACGCGCCAGCCGAAGGAGGTGTACGGACGAGTGGTGGTGCTGTGCGCCCAGGCTCTCGAGTCCGTGCGCATTCTATTCAACTCGGCCACGCGACAATACCCGAACGGACTGGCGAACTCGAGCGGCGTGCTCGGCCACTACCTCATGGACCACCTGTGGGTAGCGGGCGGCGCCAGCGGTGAGTTTCCGGAGCTCGCCGCAAAGCCGAGCATGAACGGCCCACACCGTCCGGACGGCATCTACGTCGTCCGCTTCCGCAACACCCACGACGGGCCGCGCTTCAACAAGTTCTTGCGCGGTTACGGCTTTCAGGGTGGCGGCAACACCAGCTTCAAGTGGCAGGCGCCCGGTTTTGGGGACGCCTACAAAAAGGGTATCCTCGACCCCGTCACCACCGTGCATCTCTCCGGCTTCGGCGAATGCCTGCCGCGATGGGACAATTACGTTCAGATTGATCCGAACGTCGTCGATATCTACGGCATCCCGGTGTTGCGTATCCACATGACATTTGGCGAAAACGAGAAGGCGATGATCCCCGATATGGCGGAGACAGCGGCGCAGATGATGGAAGCCGCGGGAGCGAGGAACATCCGGCCCTTCACCGTTCCTGACCGCATGCCGGGCATGGGCATCCACGAGGTAGGTGTGGCGCGCATGGGCAACGACTCGAAGAACTCCGTGCTGAACCAGTTCCAGCAGGCACACGACGTCCGGAATCTTTTTGTTCTGGACGGAGCGTGCTTTACCTCCAGCGCCTGCCAGAATCCCACCCTGACCATTATGGCCCTCTGCGTCCGGTCGTGCGATTACCTGATGGAGGAAATGAAGCGGGGCAATCTATGACTCTTTCTTGACGAAGTCGAGGGCCGCCGAATTAATACAGTAGCGCAAGTGGGTTGGCTTTGGCCCGTCATCAAAGACGTGGCCGAGGTGGGCATCGCATCGTCCGCACACAACCTCGGTACGCTGCATCCCGTAGCTCGTATCAGTCTCGGTGTGGACGTTCTCTGCGGCGATTGGCGACCAAAAGCTAGGCCATCCAGTCCCGGAATCGAACTTCGTGTCCGAGCTGAACAAGGCAGCACCGCAGCACGCGCAGCGGTAGATTCCCGCCTCGTGGTTGTTCCAGTACTTACCTGTAAAGGCGCGTTCCGTACCCTTCTTTCGCGTAACTTCGTACTGCTCCGGAGTCAGTTGCTGTTTCCATTCCGGTTCGGTCTTCACGACTTTTTCCATCTTACGACTCCGCTCCTCTTGCCCGAATCAGTGGATTCAACTACCTGCCCATACTACCTATAGTAGATGCCGAGGCGCTCCCGAAGTTGCAGCCGGACCTTGCGCAGTACCGCGTAGGGGTACGGCATGCCGTACCCTCATTCGACCCTGTATGAAAACCCATCCCCGGACGCTTTTCGTAACCGCGGCCGGAAGTTGTGCCGACAGCATCGGGAGGCCGGCACACTCTTTTCAACAACATGCTTCGAGATAACACTTCAAGATGAGGTTGGTTGACACGACTAAGGGCTCTCCATGCAATATAGTGCAGGAGGCTCCCAAGGAGCGGTGACACGCAACCTCGCAGGGTTGTGACGCGGACCCGGCCCACAGAAAGGAAAAATTCCATGCGACGCAAGAAATGTTTGCCGACTCTGACCTCGGCTCTGATTATTACCACAGCTCGGCCGTGACGGACTAATCAGGGAGAGGTTTCCCTACTGTTTCTTCACCGAGCGGAAGCAGGAGGAGTCCGACTGCAAAGGCGATCGATGTAAGTGCCACGGGAGTGCCGATAGTATGGAAATAAGCCACTCCAGCGCCGACCAGAAAAGTAATAGGGGCGCCGATGAAGCGTCCTAAGGAGGTGCAGAAAGCAAAGGCACTGGCCCGGCACTCGGTGCGGTATTGTTCCGGCAGCCACAAAGTGTACATCGCGAAGTTGGCTCCGCCAAAGCCCAGGAAGAACAGGCACACCATGAACCAACGGAAAGCACCCGCGTGCAGATAAAAGGCGTAACCAAAGCTGGCCACGATGAAGAACAGCATGAAGAAGAAATAGAGTGCCAGGGTCACTCTGCGGCCCAGCTCCTCGGCCAGCACCGGCAGGATCACGCACCCCAGAATCGCACCAGTTCCGAGCAACATGGTGC
>DATJKY010000432.1:0-5366 GCA_035490955.1 Terriglobia bacterium
AGCGTGGCCACGTTGAACACCGAGTAGCCCAGGTCCATTTCGATGGCCAGCTTCACGTTGCGTTGCCGGGCATAGCTTGCGAGATCCCTCCAATAGGGCACCAGCACTTCGTTCCACTGCCATTTCAGGATGTCCACAAACTCGTCGGTTTCGAGCGAGGTTATCCAGTTAGGGTGCTTGCCGGTCCCGTCTCCCGGGCAACCCGAGAAGCAGACGACGCGGTTCACACCCATTTTGGCAGCGAGGTCGATGCTCTCGCGGTAAACGCGGTCCTCGCGCTGCGCCCTCTCGCGGTCAGGGTGCACTGGATTGCCGTGGCAACTGAAGGCACTGATCAGAAGACCGTTCGTTTCAAACAGGGCAGCGTAAGCCCGGCGCTTGGCGTCATCCGCCAGCAACGCCTCGCGGTCGCAGTGCGCCTGGCCCGGATCGTTGCCGGAACCGATCTCCACCGCCTCAATCTTCAGTTCCTTGACGAGCTCCACCAATTGCTCAGTGGAGAGGTCGTGAAAAGCGGCGTCGAAAACGCCGATCCGCAGCTTGGGACTGGGCTCGTGAATTTCGCGGACTTGCCCTCCAGGCTCCCCATGCGGAGCAGCGGCGCTCGTCGTTCTTGCTGCGGCCAGCACAGTAGCCAGACCCCCTGCAGCCTTCTGCAAGAACTTCCGTCGATTCTTCAGGGATGTGACTGAACCCGCGTTCCTCCTCGCCATCAATGCGGCATTGCTGATCCTCGGCTCGTCACCCAAAATCGTCAACCCTCCTACGCTCGCGAATGGTACCTAAAGGCTACACCTTGGGATGCTTCTATAACATAAGGCTCGCGCTTTGTAAAATGACATTTTGTCGTCAACCCATCTTTGTCCCATCGTTGTAGGGCCACCTCTTCACTGCGTTCAGGGCAGGCTCTTGGGTCAGCCTCTGGAGTTTGTACATTTTGCTCCGATTCTGGAGAGCTTTTTTGCCATAATCTAGCCTTGACAAATAGCCTATGCCCGGCTAGGCTGGGTTGTGGGCCGCGGAAAGGGAACAGAAGCCAGGAGCACCAGGCGAGCTGGAAGCCGAGCCGTCCCGCCTGTGCCGGGCTGCAGGCGGGTGCTGGCTGGGAGGAAGGAGGTGCCGGAGGGGGTAGCTCCGGGGCTGGTGAAAGCCGGAATGTGTATGAAAACAAAGGGGTAGCGAAAATGCGATGACGATCTAAGGATGGCACGCCTTCAGCCGCCTTCAGCCAAGGTGTCGTTCCTGAAGCGCCGATCCCGTAAAGCGCGTTCTCGGCACCTGCCGCGGACGGGGCTGCACGTCCCTGGTGACGGTTAACCGCAGCAGATTGGAGATTTGAGATTGGGGATTCGAAGATTAAGAGTTAGCTGCAAAAACACCGATGAGCGCTAACACCACCCAGAGGCACCTTCTGATTCTCAGTACCACCACGGGCTACCAGGCCCGGGCCTTCGTTGAGGCAGCTCGCAAGATGGGTCTGGCAGTGGTGCTGGGTACCGACCGATGCCACGTCTTGGAAGACCCCTGGCGGGATGGCGCACTGCCGTTGCGTTTCGAAGATGCGGAGCAGTGTGCCGAGCAGATGGTGGATTTCTCACGGAACACTCCGATCGACGCGGTGGTGGCGTTGGGCGACAGGCCCACGGCGGCTGCGGCGCGGGCCTGCCAGGCGCTGAGCCTTCCATACCATCCTGTGGAAGCGGTGGACGCCTGCCGCGACAAGTACAGGTCGCGCGAGCGCTTGCGGGCCGGGGGGCTCCGTGTACCGGCTTTCTCGCGCCACCTTTACACCGCTGACCCGCGCGAACTGGCAGGTTCAGGTCCAGGGTTTCCGTGCGTGCTCAAGCCCCTTTCGCTTTCGGGTAGCCGTGGTGTGATCCGGGCCGACAACACCGAACAATTCGTTGCTGCCTTCGAACGCATCCGAGATTTACTGAGTTCACCCGAAGTACAGGTGCTGCGCGAGCAAGCCACCCGGTTCATTCAAGTGGAAGCCTATATTGCTGGCGCGGAGGTGGCGGTGGAGGCCGCGGTCGACCGCGGCCAGCTGAAGGTGCTCGGGATCTTTGACAAGCCCGACCCGCTCGAGGGACCGTACTTTGAGGAGACCGTCTATGTGACGCCCTCCCGCTTGCCAAGCGAGGCGCAAAGGGCGGTCACCGATACCCTGGCGGAGGCGGTTCGGGTGCTGGGACTCGCTCACGGCCCCCTCCACGCCGAGTTGCGCCTCGATCCGCAGAACGTCGCGCGCGACGGCCATGGGCCGCGCGTCTGGGTGTTGGAGATTGCCGCCCGCCCGATCGGCGGGCTCTGCTCGCGCGCGCTGCGGTTCTCGTCACCGACGCTCGGCGAAGGCTTCTCCCTCGAAGAACTGCTGATTCACCTGGCATTCGGCAAGGGCGTTCGCGACGTTTGTCGCGAAACCGCAGCGTCAGGAGTAATGATGGTGCCCATCCCTCGGGACGGGATCTACGAGAGTGTGGAGGGAGTGGAAGAGGCCTCGAGCCAGCCGGGCGTGGAAGACATCGTGATCACGGCCAAACCCGGCCAGAGGCTGGTTACCCTGCCCGAAGGCAGCAGCTACCTTGGCTTTATCTTCGCCCGGGGAGCGTCACCGCAGTGGGTGGAAGACGCGTTACGCGGGGCGCACCAGAAACTTTGCTTCACGATCGTCCCGTCGCTCCCGGTGGTCTGAACCGATATCGCTCGCAGCTACGGAAGGGAACGCTTGCTGCTTTCCGGCGCTTGACCGCCGCTGCTGGCCAAAATCTGCTCAATCCTGCGCCTCAAACCTGGCAGCTCCTGGACCACGACATCCCACACCAGTTGTAGATTGACGCCAAAATACTCAGTGGATCATCTTATCCCGCATCCCCGCTATCCTCTTCCAAGGGACATCGACGTTCTGCGCCCGGAAGTTTTCAGAGACGTGCTTAACAGCCTCTCCGATAATTTCCAGATTGCGGACAACCGCGTCTTGCGTTTTCGTATCCTGCAGGAAGTTTTCCTCGCCGCCTGCCGTGTAATCGAAGATTCGATTTAGGGCATCCCGGATATGTAGGAGGTAAATGCTGTCGTCCTTCACAGCGGTAGAGCCTCGCTGAGAATCCGTGCTCGCAAGTAGGGGCTCACACCGCCGTCGGAGATAACATCAACCTTGCGGCCGAGGAGATCTTCGACGTCTTGCCAGAACCCGACAAGGTCCAGGAGGTTACGCCCCTTCTCCATCGCCACCAGAAGGTCCACATCGCTGTCCGGACGTGCCTCACCTCGCGCCACGGATCCGAAGAGCCGCACATTGTGGGCGCCGTGCTCGGCGGCAAGGCGCAGGATTTCACTCCGGTTCCGTTTTAGAAGTTCGTCCACACCCATGATCTTCTTCCACCCTGTCATTCCGGAATCAATCTAAGAGCTCCTGATACCTAAGCTTTCTTTTGGGGCGGCACGTAGCCAGGGGGCAGGGCCGCACCTTCGCCAAAGAAAAACTGCTCCATCTGCTGTGCGATGATCTCCTGCGCTTCGGCCGTGGCGGGATTCAGGCGGTACTCGTTAATGATCATCTTCAGGTGCTCGGCCCAAAGGTCCCAGGCCTGCTCGGAGACGCTCTCGTAGATGCGCTGTCCCAATTCTCCGCCCCAAGGCGGCTCTTCGAGTCCGGGAAGTTCTTTCCCAAACTTCACACATTTCACCATGCGTTGCGCCATACCTGCCTCCCTTGGGAACGAGTGTTTGTGGCGTGCTGTCGAAACATGAATTATACAGGAAAAGCGCATCGGGCGACGGCGGAGTAACCGAGGTCATGGATCCTGGTCTGCTTCTTCGTCGTCTTTTGCCTCCTCTTTGGCGGGCGGCTTCAGGGATCGCTCCACCGTGACTTTGGTTGCCGGCGCCATGGCCGCCAGGCGGTCGAGGTCGAATTGACGGTAGAAATCGAGGCAGAAGAGTTCAGGCGCTTCCTGAAAAGTCACCGGCGCTTCCAGCAGATAGCTCAGGCTGGACATCCCTTCGTGGACAACCATTTCCGAGAATAATTCCGGCTCGAGCGCAGCGGCTACCAGGGCCGCGACCTGGTTGCGAATCCCTGTCACTTCAAGGCGTACTCGCGACGCGCCGGCGCGCTCCTTCATCCAGTGAGTGATTCCGACCAGTTGTGCCGCTTGCTGGCCAAGCGCTCGGTCGCCGGTGGCGCCGAGTATTTGCGCGTATGAGTAGGGCTCGGCGTCCTTCCAAGCATCTCCAATGAACAACAGGTCCAGAGCCAGCACCTGCTCGTCGCGGTTGACGCGGTCAGAAACCTCTGTGCTCGCGGCTTTCTTGCCCCTATCGTTGAGCACGATGGTCACCGGCGCGCCGTCCCGGCTCTCGATGCTCCTCAACCACACTGCGTTGGCACTTAAGCCGCTGCTCATGGCGAACAGGTACGACTTGGACTCCACCCCTTTGCTCTTGGTATTCGCCAGTGTCCAGACGCGGCTCAAGCCAGGCTCGGGGTAACGCACGACGGTCCTGAGTGCCTGTCTTTGCGAGGCGGCCCACTTGTCCCTGGCAGCGGCTTCGGACGGAATGGGCTCACGCCGGAGGTCTGCCGCCATCTTCCGAGCCAAACCGAGAATGGTGAGGTTATCCTTGGGCAGGCCCACCACTAGTTCGTCGTAGCTCCTTAGCTCCGCCCCGGCGGGAATCTCGCTCGAGATAAGCGGCAGGCCGAAGTGCTGGCTGAAGAAGCGGTAAGCGGCGAGGCGATTATCAAGAAAGTAGTTGTGCGTTCCGGGATCGCGGTTCTCATGCCATTCCAAGGCGCCCTCTTGGCCGTATAGCTTGAAGAATGGTTTTATCGCATCAAAGATCAGCGGCTTGGCCATGGGACCCCTAAAACAACAGTCGTCCTCAGCGTTGTAAACGAGCAGCGTAGGCCGTGGTGCCCTCAGGGCTGTGAGGTGGGTGAAGTCCTGGCTCTCGAGGAAGTCGGTGGCATTCTGCTCCAGGTCCCCGAGGTCGCCGTACTTCCGTGCCTCGATCTTAGTACTCAAGGACGCAAAGCCCGCGACGGGTACAGATACTTTCACCCGCTCGTCCAGGGCGCTCAGAACCAGGGTCTGCCATCCCCCGCCGGAAAGGCCGGTCACGCCCAACCGCTCGCGGTCGACGTGCGGGAGGCTCGAAAGGTAGTCGAGGCCTCGGCGCATCTCCAGGTAAAACAATCCCAGGGCATTCGAGCCCACCAGGTCGAGATGCGCGCCGAACCAGTGGTCATTCCCCGGCCGTGCCAATTCGCCGAAGTCAAACCATTCCAGATTCAAGGCCAGGATCCCGTGCCGGGCGAAGTTAATGCACCGCTTCTGCTTGTATTCCACGGACTTCCCCGG
>DATJKY010000433.1:0-3283 GCA_035490955.1 Terriglobia bacterium
CCGCACCAACCGGTCTTGGACCCCGTCACCGGCCTCCTCTACGTCACCACAGAGTTGGACAAGACCGTGACGGTGATCGATCCGCGCACGCGAAAAATCGTCGGCACCGTGCCCACCGGGCAGGAAGAATCGCACATGCTGGCCATCTCGCACGACGGCCGCCGCGGCTATACGTCCAACGTTGGGCCGGGTACCGTCTCTGTGCTCGATCTCGTGGCGCGCAAAACCCTTGCGGTGATCCCTGTGTCGGCGATGGCTCAGCGTATCTCAATTTCCCGCGACGACAAGCTGGTCTTCACTGCCGATCAGACTCAGCCTCAGCTCGCCGTCATTGATACGGCCAAGAACAAGGTCAAGACGTGGGTGCCGCTCCCGTCCTTGGGTTACGGCACCGCCCCCACGCCGGACGGGCGTTCACTGTTGGTCGCCGTTCCTTCTGCCAACCAGGTCGCCGTCGTGGACCTTGCCACCATGCAAGTGGCTCGCCGCATCGACGTCGGAACTTCCCCCCAGGAAATCTTGATTCGTCCGGACGGAAAGTTCGCTTACGTGTCGTGCGCCGGGAGCGCCAATGTCGCCTCGATCGACCTGTCGCAATGGAAAGTGCAGAATCTAATCGCTGCCGGGAAGTACGCCGACGGTCTCGCTTGGGCCAACTGAATCCCTCCTCCTCACTACGTGAGTCTTGAATTTCTCGGGGTGGGCTGCGTCTCGAAATGAAGGATTAACCGGCCATTCTCCTAACCGTCACAAAACCCGCGTATCAACCTTAGGTTCCCATCCCGCGTTCGGAACGAAAAACCCACAGGAGGAATCGCAGTATGTCTTATGCTGTACGATTTCGTCGCTCCCTTGTGCCGACTCTTGGTGGCGCAGTACTTACTCTCGGCCTTGCCATATCGGCTCAGGCGCAATGTCAATTGAACGGCAAGATCAAACATGTCGTCTATGTCGAATTCGACAACGTGCACTTCACTCGCGATAACCCCAATGTCCCCTCGGACCTCGAACAAATGCCCAACCTGCTCAACTTCATTAAGCACAACGGCACCCTCGATGCCGGCGACCACACCGTTCTTATCTCCCACACTGCCAATGACATCCTCACCACCGAAATCGGCCTTTATTCCGACAATCACGGCGTCTTCGTGGCCAACAGTTTCGGCGTCTTCGAGCCAGGCAACCAAAAGATCGATATGCCCTCCTCGTTCTTTTACTGGACTGACTTGGTTTCCGACATCACCCCGTCTACGAAAGATAACAACTTTGCGCTAGTCACTCCCGAGGGCAAAAACGTGCCCGCACCGTGGGTGCCCTTCACCCGCGCCGGTTGCGATGTCGCCGCCTTCTCTACCGCCAACATCGTCCTCGAACGCACACCCTTCGATGTCGTAAAGGTCTTTGGCGCAGGCTCCGATCAGGCAATGGAAAGTTCCGGCGATCAATTCGATCACTACGTCGGCGCCGCGATCCATTGCTCGATCAACAGCCCCTATTGCACCCAGGCCAACCATGCTGTCGCCGACGTCCTGCCCGACGAGCCTGGGAGCTACTCTGGCTATCAGGCGGTATTCGGTCTCAAGTACATCGCGCCGGCGTTGGGCGGCCTCACCGACTACAATGGCAACGCCATCACCGGCTTTGGCAACATTGGTTTCGACCCGATTCCGGCGCAAACCCTTGCCGTGGTCGAAACCATGCTCAAGAAAGGTATCCCGGTTGTCTTTGCCTATATCGCCGATGCCCACGACAACCATATCGCCGAATCCGCGTTCGGCCCCGGCGAGGCGGCTTATGTTCAACAGCTCGCCGACTACAACGCCTCCTTCGGCACCTTCTTCGCCAACCTCAAGGCGGCAGGTCTTGATGAGACCAACACGCTCTTCATCTTCACCCCCGACGAGGGCGACCATCCCGTTACGGGTACAGCCAGCCCCGCGGGTTGCGATGGCGCGAAAATCGAGGGCAACATGGTCGTGCCGGATGTGCCTTGCACCTATGGTCCAAACGGCGTCGGCGAAATCGATCTTAGGTTGGATTTGGCGGCCCAAGCTGCCGGCAACAACACGCCCTTCACCATTCACTTCGACGATGCTCCCACCGTCTATATCCCCGGCGCTCCGGGGCCCAACGATTCTGAGGTCCGTGGGCTCGAGCACACCTTTGCCGGCCTGACGGGCCTCAATAATCATACGGGGCAGAACGAGAGCCTGCTGGGCACAGGGCTGGGCCCGGAGCTTCAGGGCGCCTTGGTCGATCCCGTGGGGCAGAAAATGCTGCACATGAACGCCCTTGTCGATCCCGCGCGCACACCTACGTTCACCTTCTTCGGCAATCCCAATTTCTTCTTCAACACTAGCCCTTTCATCCCGAACGGTGTGGACTCCGGCTTTGCCTGGAATCACGGTGACATTCAACCCGAAATCGGCCGGACCTTCATCGCCATCGCTGGCCCCGGCGTGCGGAATCTAGGCATCACCTCGCCGCACGATTTCTTCACCGACCACGTCGACCTACGGCCGACGCTCATGCTGCTGACCGGCTTGAAGGACGATTACGTGAGCGATGGCCGCGCCATCCTTGAACTGATCGACCCCTCGGTGCTGCCCAGCAGCCTCCACGCGCATTCCGATACGCTTCTTCGGCTCGGCCAGGTCTACAAGCAGATCAACGCGCCCTTCGGCGAGCTCGCCAAGAGCACGCTGAAGGTCTCCACCCACGCCATCACCAGCAACTCCAATGGCGATCAGACCTACATCAAGCTCGAGAATGCGATCGCCTCGTGGACAACGGAACGCGATGCCATCGCGGCCCAGATTAAGTCACTGCTCGATGCCGCCGAGTTCCATGGCGAAGCCATTGACGAACAGCAAGCCAAGCAGCTCATTCGCTCCGGTCAGGCGCTTCTTGCGCGCGCCTCTTCCTGCGCCGAGGAGCCCGAAGACTGCGGCGAGTAAGCGCTCGCATCTTTCACGCCTACCCCACCCTCGCCGTCCGAGGGTGGGGTGCTTAATTTGTGGTTTGGAAATGCCCACGTGTTATCCGCTTTGCCATCTCCTTTCCTTCCTGATAAGTTGGACCTGCCGCGATGGCCTTGTCACACATGACTCAGAAACCAGGCATCACATCAGTCATACTCGCCAAGCTGCATGTGTGTGAAGCGTTAACTAAGCTCAAGGCCGAACTCCAGCGAATATCCATTTTGATCGTATAGTATGGATGTGCCGCCCGATCGTTTCATTGCTCTCAGACGGACCAGGGAACGACGTGGATCTTCCATGGT
>DATJKY010000434.1:0-3158 GCA_035490955.1 Terriglobia bacterium
CAAGCGCATCGGCGAGGGCGACACAGGACCAAACACAGGCGGTATGGGCGTATATTCGACAAGCAGCATCCTCGAATCCCACATGATCGAATGGATCCTGCGGCACATTGCCGAACCCACTGTGCGTGGCATGGCTGAAGAGGAGACTCCCTTCATCGGAGTGCTTTACTGCGGGCTCATGATGACAGCGCGCGGCCCCCAGGTCTTGGAGTACAACGCCCGCTTCGGCGATCCCGAAACGCAGGCCATCCTCGTTCGCCTCGAGTCAGACCTCGTGGAAGCTTTGGAGGCGTGCATTGACGGCCGTCTATCCGAAACCGAACTGCGCTGGGCTGAGGGAGCCTCCGCCTGCGTGATCGCCAGCTCGGCCGGGTATCCCGGCAGCTATAAAACCGGCTATCCGATTGCGGGGCTCACTGCAGCAGCACACCTTCCCAGCGTGCAGGTCTTTCACTCCGGGACGGCCCTGAAAGAAAGCGATATTGTTACGAGCGGCGGGCGCGTCCTCGGCGTTACCGCCTCAGGCGACTCGCTCGAGCAGGCCCTGGCACGCGCCTATGAGGCCATGGCGGAGATCAGATTCGACGGCATCTACTTCCGCCGCGATATCGGCCATCGCGCAATGAAGAAGGCCAGACGCTGAGTCCGGTACGCTTGGTGCGCCTTCGGCCAGAAAGCGTGCTTGCCCTTCAAGCCGAGAAGCACCCGTTCAGCCTGGCGTTGGGGCAGCAGGCGGTGGCGCTCCCTGAACGGGAGGCTTCAGTTGCTGCTTCTGAAAGCATGAGCGACAAAGCACAGGCCGACCCTGTGTCGGCTTGAACGGAACCGTGGTGGATTCTCCACACGCGGAGCAGGTGGTCCGCGTCTCTGAACGAACTCTCCCACCGTTGGCGCGCTTCGCCTTGCACTGCTTGCAGTGTTTGGGGTCGTTCTTGAACTGCTTGTCGTGGAAGAAAAGCTGCTCGCCGGCGGTGAATATGAATTCAGCGCCGCAGTCAACGCACTTGAGGACTCTATCCTTGAATTCCATGGCCGGCTTCCCCGAAGACGGGAGGAGTCGTAATCGGCCTTGATCCTGTGAGCTGAGCCGGTCCCGTTTCCCTGTTCTTCGAACGACGTTCACAGCAAGGGCCCGGGCCGCTTGAAAGTCTCGGCGGCAAGCTGGAATTGTCTATCCGTTGGGCTGGACAGACTCAATTGCTTCGCGTCGGGTCGGGGGGGAAGCTCGACGTCAAATAATCGACGAAACCGTAACATGCCGCCCAATCCAGCTTGTACCACCTCGCGTCGCCGCTCAATCGCGCGAGACCGGTGGGCGGCACATGTCACGTTTTCGTTTGTTAAAACAAAGCCGGAATTAGTCCTGCTCTTTGCGTGCCTTCTTGCGATTCCGCTTGCGCGCCAACGCCGCCTTCACGCGGCGCTTCTCGCCCGGCTTCAGGTAGTAGGAGTGACGCTTGACTTCCTTGATGATGTCCTCCTGCTGCACCTTCCGCTTAAATCGGCGAAGCGCATTTTCAAGCGGTTCGCCTTCTTGAATGCGAACCTCTGCCAAAGGGTTTCCACCTCCAAACCTGGCAAAACGGCCAATTTTTATGATACTGAAAACCAAGGATTAAGCCAACAAGGTTGTTTCAGGGTTTTATGGGCCTTTTCAGGCAAAACAGGCTCCGTTCGATGCGGCGCGCGGCGGAATCGGCTGGGGTTCAGGCACCGGTCGCCGAAGCCCTCGCGTAAACTTATTGCAGAGGTGCGCTCTCATGATCCGGAGCTACCAGGGGCATACGCCCCGCATTCCAGCCAGTTGCTATGTAGACATTTCGGCCCAGGTTCTGGGAGATGTCGAGCTTGGAGAGCACTCCTCGGTCTGGATGAATGCGGTTCTTCGCGGCGATGTCCACTCCATCCGCGTCGGAGCAAACTCGAACGTGCAGGACTGCGCGGTTCTTCACGGACAGCGCAATTTGTACCCGGTCACCGTCGGCGACTGGGTGACGATCGGCCACAACGCCACCGTCCATGGCTGCCTCGTTGAAGATGAAGTGCTGATTGGCATGGGCGTTACAATCCTCAACGATTGCCGCATTGGCGAGGGCTCCATCATCGCCGCCGGAGCGGTGCTGCCCGAGCACACAGTCGTACCGCCTCGCACACTCTGGGCAGGTGTTCCCGGCAAACTCCGCCGCGAACTCGGCGACGCCGACCGGGCCCTTATCCGTGAATACGCACAGAACTACCTTGACTACACCGAAGTCTATCTTGCAGAGACAGGGCAAGCGGTCTCGAAATAGCCCTCCTTGCCACACAAAGCCCACGCCCGTCAAAATGAAGTATCAGAGAGACTTGTGAAACAGTTCAGTACGAATTTTCTGCGTGTAATTTCCGGTTTTACCTTTGCGGCGCTTTTGACCGCAGGCGCCTCCGCACATGCCCAGGCCTGGCCGCCGGCGCCGTATATACCCGACGCACCCAAGCCTCAGGCTCAAGCAGGGGAACCGGTCACGCTTCGCGCCGTCCCAACGAATTTCGTCAAGGATCAGGGCGCAATCTGGACCAGCCCCATTCGGGTGCGCGAACGCGAACTCAAGTATCTGATCCCTCTCGGGCTCGCCACCACAGTTGCCATCACCGCCGACCATCAGACCATGTCTGACGTCGTCTCGCGTAATCAAGATTTCAATCACAAGAATGTGCAGGTATCAAACGCTCTGACGGGCGGCCTGCTCGGCGCTCCAGTGGTATTTTTTGCGGCGGGTCAGTTCGGTGGGAATCCACACGCACGCGAAACAGGGATCTTGGCCGGAGAGGCCGTTCTCAACGGTCTCGTTGTCGAGCAGGGAATCAAGCTCATGACCTGGCGAGAGCGGCCCTCTGTCGATGGGGCTAAAGGAAAGTTTTGGCAGAGCAGCGCCGGGTGGGATTCCTCCTTCCCGTCCTCTCACTCGCTTCTCGTCTGGTCGTCTGCCGCTGTCATGGCCGAGGAGTATCCCTCATGGTGGATGAAGACGGGTGTGTACACACTCGCCACCGGGGTCATCCTCACCCGCGTGCTAGGGCAGCAGCATTTCCCCTCCGACGTTCTCGTAGGGAGCGCCTTCGGCTGGATGGTGGGCCACTACGTCTACAAAAAGCACCATCACTGGCACCCTGACAGCAGA
>DATJKY010000435.1:0-6858 GCA_035490955.1 Terriglobia bacterium
GCCCTGGGTGCCGTCGGAACTCCGGTCGTCCGCACCGATGCCGCCGCTATCTGGGCTACGAGCGAGTTCTGGTGGCAGATTCCTCGCAGCATTCAGGTTGTGCTGGAAGGCCAGCTCCCGCCTGGGTCGACGGGCAAGGACGTCATCATTACCCTCTGCGGGCTCTATAACAACGATGAAGTACTAAACGCGGCGGTGGAATTTACCGGGCCCGGCGTCGCTACCCTAACAATGGACGAACGCTTGAGCATCTCCAACATGACCACAGAGTGGGGAACGCTGGTGGGGTGGTTCCCGGTTGATGACAGAACGATCGCTTATTTGAAGGCGCGTCAGGCTGAACTGAGGGCGCAAGGGATCGAGCGTATTCGCGATGGCGAGCTCGAAAGCTGGATCAAGAATGCGCTGCAGCCGGACGCTGATGCCGCGTATGCCGCCCGCATCACGCTGAACCTCGATGAAGTCACACCGCACATTTCAGGGCCCGACACCGTGCAGGTGATGGCTTCCCTGGCGGATATCGAACCGCAGCGTGTGCGTATTCAGAAGGCCTACCTTGTTTCGTGTGTGAACTCGCGCTTGGAAGACCTGGAGGCGGCGGCCCGCGTTGTCGCGGGCAAGAAAGTCGCGCCGCGTGTGAGGTTCTATCTGGCCCCGGCCAGCCGCGCGGTCCAGGAGGAAGCGGAACGCCGTGGCGTCTGGCAAACGCTGCTCAATGCCGGCGCCATCGCTTTGCCAGCAGGCTGCGGCCCGTGCATCGGCCTGGGCACAGGGCTGCTCGAACCCGGCGAGGTCGGCATCTCCGCCACCAATCGCAACTTCAAAGGACGCATGGGGTCGCGCGACGCCCAGTGTTACCTGGCGAGCCCCGCGGTCGTTGCCGCCTCGGCCATCGCCGGCTACATCTGTGGGCCCGAAAGGCCAGCGGCGGCCCCGTCCCGACCGGGTCTCGGACGCTCTCTGGCGCGGAGCTACGAGGACCTAGGGCTGCCTGTCGGCGGCGCCGAGAGGGTCGAGATCATGCCCGGGTTTCCGAGTGACGTTCGCGGGCGGCTGGTGTTCCTGCCGCAGGACAATCTCAACACTGACGGCATCTATGGCAAGGACTACACTTATCGTGACGACATGACGCGAGAGATGATGGCCAAGGTCGTGATGGAAAACTACGACCCGCAGTTCCCGAGCCTCACCCGCGCAGGCGATGTGGTGGTGGGCGGCTTCAACTTCGGCACCGGCTCCAGCCGCGAGCAGGCCGTTACCGCGCTCGTCGCCAAGGGCATTCCGCTGGTCGTCGCCGGCAGCTTCTCGCAGACTTACCTGCGGAACGCTTTCAACAACGGGTTCCTCTGCGTGGAGGTACCTGAGCTGGTCGCACGTCTTCGGCAGCTCTTTCGAGATCGAGTCAGTACGGATCGGACCATTATCCCCGGCGACGAAGTCCACATTGACTTTACGACCGGAACGATCGCCTACCGCAGTGCGTCCTTCCACTTTCCACCGCTAGGCACGGTGCCGCAATCGCTGGTGATTGCCCACGGGGTGGAAAACCTGGTCTCAAAGCGGCTGGGATTGGCTTGAGGCCGAATGCCAGTGAGCCTAGGGTATAATTGCACGGGGAGAACCGCCATCGTAGGGCTTGACTGGTCGCAATGCCCGGTAGTGGAAAGCGTACCCGGAAAGGTGAGTGTTGCGTGGGTCTTTCGCGGCACACGCATGCCAGTGGCAACGGTCTTTAAGAATCTCGAAGAGGGAATGACCATTGATGAACTTGTCGCGATGTACGACGCACTCACGCGCGAGCACGTAAAGGCGTGGACTTCGCCGCTCGCAGCCTGGAAGCTCCCGTGCCCGCCCCTTAATTTGATCCTGTTCGACCAAGGAACACCGGTTGCGATTCGGCACTCCTGAGAGGGGCACACCGTCAGGACCGCTAGGGAGCGATGGAAAAAATCGCAAACCGGCAGCACCCTCCTTGCCCAGGATCGCATTCGATGACCCGCTC
Source organism: Terriglobia bacterium (assembly GCA_035490955.1). Lineage (GTDB taxonomy): Bacteria > Acidobacteriota > Terriglobia > UBA7540 > UBA7540 > DATJKY01. The sequence continues at coordinate 2,003 of DATJKY010000435.1, forward strand.
ACCTGGTAAGATTCAAAAGAGCTCATAGTGCCGATGAGACATCGCCCTAATCGCTCCACCCTCTGGCCAGGGAAGAGTGTCCTCGTCTCGCAGTTGCTCGTCTTAGCGAGCGTCGGGGCAGGGCCGGCTTGCCGTTCCGCGCAGGATAGCGGAGCGGCGCGAGACCGATGGCAGCACCCTCAAGAGGTGATGGACGCTCTCGGCATAAGGGCAGGCACCGCGGTCGCGGACGTGGGGTGCGGCTCAGGGTACTTCACCTTCAACCTCGCGGAACGCGTCGGCCCACAAGGTGAAGTGTATGCCGAGGATATCGATGAGAAGGAAGTGGCCGGTATTCGCCGCCGAGCGGAGGCCGAAGGACTGACGCAGGTCCGGTCGATTGTGGGCGTGGCCGACGATCCCGGACTACCCGCTGCGAGCTTGGACGCCATACTGGTGGTCAACTCTTATCACGAGTGGCGAGAATACGGCAAGATGCTGCAGCATCTCTCAGCCGCGCTCAAGCCCGGCGGATTGCTGGCCATAATCGACGGCGTGGCGGAACCTGGAAAGCCCCGCACCGAATACTATGCGCGCCACCGCATGCCGGAGGAGATCGTTCGCGAGGACGCGGCCCACGAGGGATTCCGCTTTTTGCGTAAGGAGCCCGGGTTTCTTCGGCCTGACCAAAAGAAGGATTTCTATTTCCTGATTTTCGAAAGGCCGTAGTGCTCCACTCGCTTCTGCCACCTGAACCTGCTGCCCGCCCGTAGGCGTGAGGGCCCAGCCCGGCCCTCACGTGCAGGGAATCCCGGTAGCGCAGTTGCTTTCTAAACTCTGCGTTTTTCCCTCAAGAAAGGGCCGCAGAGTTTCCAAAAACCGGAAACTCTGCGCTACCCTGAAAGGAACATGCACGAATTATCGATCGCCGAGAGCATCCTCGACCTCGCCATAGAAGAAGCGAAGAAGCGCAACTCGAGCGCCGTTGTAGCCATCAAGCTGCGCCTGGGGGAGTTTACCGGGGTGGCGCGTGAGGCGCTGGAGTTTGGGTTTGAAATCGCGAGGCAAGGCACGCTCGCCGAAAGGGCGGTGCTGGAAATCGAGGTTGTGCCCTTCAAGACGAGATGCCCGTCATGCGGGCTGATCGGCCGGCCCATCGATGATTTCTGTTTGATCTGCGCTGCCTGCGGGAGCCCGATGGGAATCATCTCTGGCCGCGAAATGCAGTTGGAGTACTTGGAACTTACGGATGCGGAAGAATCAGTGAGAGGGGCAGTGACGAGTGATCAGTGACGAGTGACAACGCCTTGAACGATTGCGTGATTGGTGATCGGGGGATTGAACAGATCCGAGCATGATTTCAATGGCCCAATCACTCAATGGCCCGAAGAATCGATTCACTCGTCACTTGCCACTCACCACTGCCCTTAAGAGGAGAGCTTATGGAGCGAGTTTCGCTATTCACCGATGTGCGTCGCACGAACGACGAAGTTGCTGCCGAGAATCAGGCGATCTTTCGGTCTATGGCAACGCTGACCGTCAACCTGATGTCAGCGCCTGGCGCGGGCAAAACAACGGTGCTCGAAAGCACCATCCTGCATCTCGGGAGCCACTACCGGCTTGCCGTCATCGAAGGCGACTTGCAGACCAACGTTGATTCGGAGAGAATCCTTGCTCTCGGGGTGCCGGCGCATCAGATTACGACCGGAACGGTCTGCCACCTCGACGCACGCATGGTGCGGAAAGCCATCGCCGAGTTCCCTCTCGAGCGCGTGGATGTGCTCTTCATTGAGAACGTCGGCAACCTGGTCTGCCCGGCGGAGTTCAATCTGGGTGAGGACCTGCGCGTTATGGTTTACAGCGTGGTCGAAGGCGTGGAAAAGCCCAAGAAGTACCCGTTGATGTTCCACAAGGCGGACGTGGTGCTGCTGAATAAGATTGATTTAATCCCCCATGCGGGGGTGGAACTGGAGGAACTCCGGAAGAACGTAGTCGAGGTGAATCCGCGCGCTACCATCTTCCCGATTTCCTGCCGGACCGGCGAGGGGTTGGAAATGTGGACACAGTGGCTCACCGTTCGCATTGGCGCGCACAAGGCCATGGCGACGCAGTCTGTGTGAGAACGTAGGTTCGGGCAGAGCGGCTTTGCCGCCCGCTGTGCGGAAGGCCTGTGGCCTTCCGCAGCGGGACGCCCGCGCCTTGATTTTTATGAGCCATCTCTCCGCCTGGTGAACGGAAAGGCTGAGCCTTTCCGCACAGCAGGCGGCGCAGCCGCTGGAGAGGGCCGCAGGCCCTAGGTGGCAGACTCGACAGCGGCCGAGTCTTGTAACGCCGCGTTACGTTTCTTGGTGGAAGGACCGGCGTCTTGAAGGTCCGCGCCCAGGGTAAGGCATGGCCGGCGATGGTAGAGGGAGCCTGTAGAGATGAAAATCGTTGACTCCCATCACCACCTATGGGACCCGGAATGGCTGCCTTATACATGGACGCGCAACCGTGCGGCGTTCAATCGGAGCTTTCGTCTCTCAGACTATCTGCAGGCGGTCGAGCATGTGGAGTTGGAGCGGTCCGTCCATGTGGAGGCGGACGTGGACGAGCCCTTCATCCTGCAGGAGACGCGCATGATTCTAGCGTTGGCGGAGCAGGACAATCCCGTCCAGGGAGTGGTGGCCGGGGGCAGGCCGGAGAAGGACGGCTTCCGCGCGTACCTGGACCAGATGGCCGGCCATCCCAAACTCAAAGGCGTGAGACGCATCCTGCACACGGAGCCGGATGCGGTAGGGCAGTCGTCGCTATTCGCTCGGAACGTGGCCCTGCTTGGTGAATACGGTCTGTCTTTCGACCTTTGCGTGTTGGCCCGGCAATTGCCGATCGCTATCCGGCTAGTGGAACAGTGTCCGGCGGTCTCTTTCATTCTCGACCACTTCGGCTACCCGCTGATCGGCGAGAGAGTCATGGACCCATGGCGCGACCTCGTCAGGACACTGGCGGACTTTCCCAACGTCGTGGCCTGCAAAATCTCCGGAGTCCTGGCTAACGTGGACCCTGAGCACTGGAATCCGGAAGACCTGCGCCCCTATTTCGATCACCTGGTTGAATGCTTCGGCTGGGAAAGGGTGATGTTTGGCAGCGACTGGCCGGTGTGCACGCTGGCCACAACGTTCCAAGGGTGGGTGGACACCATATCGTTCCTGACTCAGGCTCACACTGAATCGGAGCGCCGTCTACTATTCAGTGATAATGCCAAGAAAGCTTATAAGTTAGACAGATAAGATCGACGGGCCATACGCACGCTAAGAGTTTCCATAACGTTTCAGCACGTAACCAGTTACCTCCGCCTCGAAGCGGGGATACGTCAGTTGCAGCTCCTCCTGGAGAATCGAGCTGAACGCGGGCCTGGAGGCCATGAGCTTCAGCATCTGGCGGATTTCTGCCATCCCGTAGGTTTCACGCAAGTACTCGAGGGCGGCGAGAGATTTCGCGTAGGCCTGTTTTGCCTGCGAGTCCGGAAGGTTCATGAAAGAGCCCTCGAGGGTCGAGTAGGGCGGAGTTTCGCCGGCGGCCATGAACCGCGCCAGTTCAGCCCCAAATGGCTCGGTCTTCCTCCCTTCCTCAAGCTGCGCTAGGCCCTCGTTGAACCACTGGGGGCAGCGCCCCAGCGTTTCCTGACGGATGAAGGAATGGGTGAGCTCATGCTTCAGCACGGAGGCGAGTTCCGGAGTCACCGACTGCAGCCCAGAAACAGGGATGCGCAGCTTGCCGTCGTTCACCGCCCCCGCCCAATTCGGAGAGCGCGTGATATCGCGAAATGCCTGGTTGGGATAGAGCAGCACGGTGATAGCCTCGCGAGGGTAAATGTCCAGGTCCTGCTCGAGTTCCTGGAAGATGTCCTCGAGTTTGCTTACCACCTCGTTGCCTAGCGCCTTCGCTTCAACCTCGTCGTAGCGCAACAGGAAATGCTGGCTGCGCAGTTCCTGGTATCCGCCTGACCAGTCGCTTTCCCGCTGAGCTTTCTCCACTGCTTCTCGGACGCTGGGGTTCTCCTGAATGGCCCGGGCCTGGTTCCATTCCCGGATGGCCTGGTCCAGATCGTTCATGGCGTAGTAAGCGGAACCTAGCAGCAACGGGATGTCGCGGTTCTTGGGGTCGCGGTCCTGCGCGGGCAACAATAACTCGATGGCCTGCCAGGGGCGGTCCTCTTTCACAAGCAGGTAACCCAGAGTCGTCGTCAGCGCCGGGTCGTTGTCAACCAGCTTCAACGCGTGCTGGCACTTCTCAATCGCCCCCTCCGGATCACCCTGGCGAGTAAGGAAACTTGCAGCCTCCTGATATGCTTGCGCCAGCAGCCTGCGGTTCTCGGCTGTTGGTTTGTCCTCCAAAGCGCGGTCGAGTTCCCGCAGATAGCCCTCGTTGATCTGGTTCTGGCGGACGACCAGGGAGCCGGCCTCGGAACCGGGTGCCGCTTGAGGAGCCTCAGGGAGCGGGAGATCGCGCCGAGGTATTCTTGGCGTGGCCGCCGACTCGGCTGGGGATGGGGCGGTTTGAGCGGACTTGTCGATATGATCCACAAGATCCATAGGGATGGTGAACTCGCTCTGTGCTGCCTCGTAGATGACCTGCTTGCCGTCCTCATGTGTGGAGTCGGCGACAATCTTGTTGCCGTTCTTCAAGTAGATCACGTCCGACCACAGGGCCGGTGGCGCGACGGCGAGGCCAAGTCCGAGCGCCACGAGCAGAACAACAGCCTGCCGCGCGAACAGTCTGGCATCAGCCTCGCAAACCAGATTTTTGCCCATCTTCGAGCGCATCATACACCCGGCCCTGTAGTTAGTCGAGAGGGGGACAGAAACGAAGACCAGCAAAGCGACATGTTCTTTAAG
>DATJKY010000436.1:0-5749 GCA_035490955.1 Terriglobia bacterium
TTCTTGCCGGACGGGAATGGTAACTCATGATGCTTATCCAAAGCAAACTTTCGCTTTCCATTGCGCCGCAAAGGCCTTATCAATGTTTTGATAGAGCTCACGCGTTGGATCGTAGGATACATTGAGTACCGTGATGTCGGGGCTGGCGGCAAGACCCACGGTAAGAGCGAGCACCCAGCCGATGACCGCTGCGGAGAGGTAACGGCTGATTTTTGCCCACATGATCTACGGCCCTGCCTCATTTAGTGACGAGCCCTTTGGGCCGTCGCCCACTCTGGTCGTCCTGTGCCGGCGAAACAAAAAGGGGAGCGCTTGGCAGCCCCCGGCAGATCCTAGAAATTCACGAACAGTTGGGTCTCCGCCCGGTATTGGGTCGCGGCGCCTGCCGGTATCGGGACATAGAAATGCCGTGCCGGATCGTTGCCGCTGATCTCCTTCTGAATGTACAGAATGTTTTGCCATTGCAGGAATTTCGCCAACCCCAGGTCAAACCGGATCATGTTGGTGCGGATGTTGACACCGGTGTTTGACCCGAAATGGTCATCCGTGTACTGCGAGATCATCGAGTTTGCATCTTTGGCGCCATAAGCGTAGAGGAACCTGATATCTCCCCTCTTCCTGACTTCGCCGGCATTGAGCGTCGCCATCCAGGCGTTGCGCAGGAAGCCCGCGCCGAAGTTGCGGCTGCCCTGAACGTCGATGAATACCGGGAAGCTCTCGCCGTGAAGCTGCCAGCCGTCGTAGGTGATGCGATAAGCGAGACGGCCGATTTGGAAGTGACCTGCCGTGTAAACGGCGCCCCCAGGAACAGTAGTGGCGTTGCCCGTGCCGGGCAGAGGGCTGGACACAGTGACGCCCAATACGTTGTTGGTCAGAAGTAGAGAGCCGGCGGGGGTGGATCCGAATGCAATCTGGTTGGCGTTCCGATAAAGCAGGAAATCGGTGAACATGTAGTGCGACCAGTTGCCGTTGGTCTTTCCTTTAAAAAAGACGCCTTGGTCAAACAAGTTGGAATCCCGAACGTTCTCTCCCGGCTGATATCCTGCCGCTAGGTAGGCGCAGTTGGCCGGGAGCGGGGCAGGCTGCGTGATCGTAGCCGGTAACGTCGTAATTACCTGCGGGGGCGGAGGAGTGCAAGCCTTTGCCGAGGGTAGGACCTGCACGTTCGGGTTCGTCAGGACGTACTGGCCCGCCATGAAGTCAATGCGTGTGACGCCGAGAGCGTTGTCCTTCGGCGATAGTCCGAAGGACTCCTGCCCGCCGTTGAATCGCATGTCTTCGTCCCACATGAAGCGCGTGTAATCCTGAAAGACTTCGGGCATCTTACCCGCCTGCAGATTGACATGCGTATTGGGATGCCAGTTCACCCAGGCTTCGCTCAGAAAGATCGGGCCCCGCACGTTACTTCCGCCGAACTCCGTATCGTCCGTCACAGGATTGTTGAATCTACCGGAGCCGAGCTGAAGGTGCACATTGACCTGGTCGGTGATGTTCTTGTCGATGTTAAAACGCAACCGATAGGTCCCCCGAAGGTTTTGCAAAGGACCGGCCACGGAGTTCCCCGAACGCCAGAGATTATCGGAGCGAATGCGGAGATCACCACTGAACCTGAACCCGGCAATGCCCTTGGAGATTCCCTCCACTGTCTTTTCCAGTTGCATGATCCTCGGCGTATAGGCCTGGGGTTCCTGCGGCGGGCTCTGGGTAGAAGAGGGCGTGGCGGGTGTAGTAAGCGCTTGGCCTTCGGCCGTCCCTCCTGCCGCGACCACGGGTAGCACCGGCGCGAGACTTGCCACCTCGCCCAGACTTACCGCCTGGCCGAGATTGAGAGCTTGGGCGGCCTCGTCCGAAGGCGGGGTGTTCCGCTCCAGCAGTTTCTTCTGCTCCTCCACCATGGTGACCAGCTTGGCGATCTGCTGTTGTTGGGCCGCGAGCAGTTCCTCCTGATGGTTCAGGCGTTGCTCGAGGGTCGCCACTTGATTGGCTGTGGTCGAGGCGGCTGTTGCGCTCGCGCTGTTTTGAACTGCCTTGGCTTTGTTGGACTGTCGCTTGCGATCTTTCCCGGCACCGGAGGCGGTTCGAGCGGGGCTCTCGGCGCCGGCGGGGCCGGCCGCGGGGACACCTTCATCCACTGCTCGCAGCGTGAGCTTGGAGGTTAAGAATCCGGCCAGCAGGAGCAGGCCGAGCGTTAGCAGGAGTCGGGCTCGAGGGCTGCGCGGAAATCGTCTTCTCGTAGACATCGTTTCTCCTTAGGGTGGTGGTTTGAGGCCTCTAGTAGTCTGGTGGGTCTTGACATGTCTTGGAATTAAATGGGCTTGCGGCGGTACGATGAGCGGCTCGTTGAGTTGCCGCTGTTTTCCTCTCTGCGACGCCCCTCCCCGCAAGATATCGGCTGCGGACGCGTTCGGGTGAGAGCTGCAGTCCCGCCCGATCCACCGTCTTTCTCCAGAGCCTGTTTCTTCCTGCGTATACATCTAAGTCCATCGATATAATTAAGTCGATGGAATAAGTAGACTAGTGCGCACCCCCGTGGCGTGTCAACAGGAAAGTTTGAGAACTTCTCCTGGTACCGCGGTACCAGTACCCCGCGATTGAGAATCTCTGCCGACCCTTGTAGCGCCCGGCTTCAGCCGGCACGCTTTGGTTTCAATGGCGTGACGAACGTGGCTAAGTGTTTTGAGTTTCGTGGACCTCAATTCCGCACGGCTCGGAAGGGCAGGGCCTCAACCCTCCCCGGGGTTTTGCACTTGGAATGGCCAAAGCGGCGGGAGTTGACGGAGCGAGGTCGAGGATGACCTTTAAGCCCTAAAGCCAGACCGCCTTCAGGGGCTTGAAAGCCCAGTTTAAGCGGGCGCCATTGCGGCGGGGATGAAGCTCTGCCCTTGTAGACCACTGGGGGGCTAGGCATCATCAACGGGCCGCCGAAGCGGGCCACCGTTAGTTTCAAGGCGCAGGTCCCAACTCACCCCGAGCCATCGAACATGCTCGGCACTACAGCAAGAACCTCCGGTTTCGAGCCAGGGGTCTTGGAGTCGTTCCGGAACCGGCGAGGTGCAGAAGCGAACGATCGAAGAACCTTACTACTTGGGTGCTTCCTCCGTCTTTTGCTGCGCCGTCTTCTTCTCCTTCTTGCTCTTCGACTTCTTCGCCTTCGTTTTCGTCGTAGTCGTCGTATCCGGTATCTTCTCCGGGGAAGCCTCCTGAGCGAACACTGGCATGGCCAGCGAGAACGCCAGGGCAGCAGTAAACAGCAGTGTGATCAGCTTCTTCATTGCTCCAATCCTCCTTGAACGATTGTGTTTTTCGAACGTGACAACGCCAGCAGTGCACGCCTGTGCCCAAATGGGAAGAAGGCAAGGTATGGATGTAACAAACTGGTTTTCGGTAAGATACGAGGGAGCGCCTGGCGGCTAACACAAGACCTCAGGTCAGCCCGATCTTCGAGCTTGCACGTCCTGGTATAAGCGACGCACGAAATCGTCAGTCGCCGTGAGATCCTGCGCTCACCAATCACAGCAATTGGCTGCAGAGCCGCTGTCATGTACACCTCCCAAGCGTATTGCGGGCTAGTACAGCACGGCCGCCTCGCCTTTTTGGGCAACGAGCTTCTGGAAAGCAGCGACGATCTTGTCCCGTCTTGCCATGAGCGCCTTCACTTCGCTCTTGTTGAGGTAGGGTTCGGTCGCCTTCATAACAGTACCGCTATGCAATCGGCGCAACTTCTCAAGCAACTGCCGGTCGCACATCACGAGGTCTTTGGGATCGCGTAGATCGTGGTGAAGCCTGAACCCACGAGTGAAGTCGATTCTCCAGATCTTCCAATCCGCGGTGATCAGAATGTTGGTCATGTTTGGATCGGTATCGTAGATGAGCTGATCAAAGACCCGAACTTTGTACATCTGTTTGTCCCAGGCGTCGGGGTCCGGTGGGTGCAGATTCTGGTGATAGCGCATGACCTCATCCCACTTCCAGGGGACCCACCAGGACAGTGCACCCTCTTGGCCGTTCCAGTTGCGTTCCACGGTCACTGGAATCATGTCATTCATGCCCACCAATTTCGCCAATTCGTAACCGGCGATGTCATAACGGTAGGAGTCGACGAAGTTCAATTCCGTATGGCCGTCTGTGAACTTCATGCTCGGCGCATATTCGTCCACGGCTTGGAACGCTGCGTCGTGGGTCAACTGGCCGTCGCTCAGCGTCAAACGCCACGGGTGAGTTACGCCTTTACCAAGCCGTTCGCTGTTCACCACTTTCGCGAGAAGCAGAAACTGTTGCTTCTGCTCGTCCGTGAGGTTGGGTTCGTCACCTGAGCTCCCCGGGCTGGGCGTCTGAGCAAGACAAACGGAAGCCAAGCAGACTGACGCCGCAAATATAAGGAGACGACGTCGGGAACTCATCACACCCCGTTTTCGCCCGTACCGCGGCTAGCGTCGCGGTCCAAGTACTCGGCGCATAGGAGTAACGCCTGTTGAAGCTGACAGTTTAACAGACGCGGAGTAGCTTGCGGGGGGATTGTTCTCACTGACTCAATCACGTTCTCGCCGACTTTAATCGTGACGTGTGCCATGACGGCTCCAGGCACAATTTCGGTAACCTTTCCTTTCAGTTGATTCGTGGCACTGGCGGCCACAGTTCCTCCTTCTGCCCGCCCCCCGGCCCCTTGAGCGCCCCTTGTCATTTTCGCGGTCATCTGGCACGGCCAGCGAGCCTTTCGAGCTAAGTTATTGCAAATCTTGAGTGTATACAGCCGCTGTCATCGAAACATAACCCTGCTGTAATGTGGGCTTAACACAGCTCTCCTATTATCTGGCTTCACATCGAAGTCTGCAGCTAGAGTGACCCACTTCCGAGTTTGTTCGACGAAACCTTCTCAAAGGAGAGACTCATGCAGATGAAAAGCACTGCAAGCAGGATGCTCCTGGGCGTGATCGTTCTGGCCGCGGCGGTTGCTCCTGCGTTTTCGCAAACCGCGACCTCGGCCTCAGCGGACGAGGTTAATGCGCTCAAGGAGCAGATTGCCGCCCAGCAAAAGCAGATTGAGCAGCTAGTCACGACGATGGAAGAAATGAAGCAGCGGCTGGACCAGGCGACGAAGCCTACACCGGCCGCCGGCCAACCGCAAACGCCGAACTTGGGTGAGGTGGCAAGCACCACTCCGGTGGTGCCCGTCGCGAAGACAGCAACAGCCGATGCCATCGCAGTGCCTGTAGCAAGCCCCGCTGCAAGCCCGGCAGCTCCTGCTAACGGTCAGGCTGAGACTCCCCCAACGTCGCCCTTGGAATTCCACCTGGGCAAAGCCCTTTTCAGGGTGGGAGGCTTTCTAGACGCCACGGCCTTCTTCCGCACGACTAACGTGGGCAGTGGTATCGGGACCTCCTTTGGAGGCATTCCCTACTCCAATGCGGTCGCGGGACGCCTGACGGAAACGCGTTTCTCGGCACAAAACTCCCGCATCACCCTGATGTTCCAGACTCCGGTGGGCTCGGCCAACGTGAAAGCCTATGTCGAATCCGACTTCCTCGGTTTCCAGCCCAGCAACGCCTTCCAAACCAGTAACAGCGACAGCTTGCGCCTGCGGCTTTACTGGGCACAAGTAACCACCGGGAAATTCGAGTTTCTGGCCGGCCAGACCTGGAGTTTCCTCGTACCTAACCGCCAGGCTCTTTCTCCCATGCCTGGGGATCTCTTCTATACGTTGAACATGGATACGAACTACCAGGTAGGGCTCCCCTGGACGCGCGCGCTG